>QNBK01000004.1 GCA_003644105.1 Spirochaetota bacterium
AGCCCTGGGTGATTTCGTAGAATTATATCCGGATTCGGATTTCCGCTCTTCAGCTTTTTACTGGATAGGGGAATCCCTCATGGCCCTTGGACGCCTTGAGGAAGCTGATGCCGTATTTTCCGAGCTGCTCAGTCAATATCCTTCCAGCATTAAAAGAGAAGCGGCCCGGTACCGCCGCAGTGAAATCTCACTACTTTATAGAGAAAGAGAATTACTGGATCTATTGAAGTGGAGTCATGAGGAGTACCTCCGGGACAGTGAAGATTTCTATCGCCGGGAAGCGGAGTATAAAGGACAAATAGCGAGTTTCCGATCCTCTCAAAGTGATAACAACCATTCGAAGCGGTTGCTTATGGAGAAAGCACAGCTTCTTGATATAAAAAGCTTTTACATTAATGAACTGATGAGGCTGTACAATGATCAGTAAAATATTTAAAACATCCTCTCTGATAATGTTTATGCTTGTTTTATTCTCTACTGCGGGAAATGTATTTTCCTACACTATTGAAGTGGATGATGATAACAAAGGGGCTTTTTTTACCGTCTCTGCTGTTTCGGCTGATAACGATCAGCGTTATTCACTTTGGGACGATGACAGTAACAGCAGTAGCTGGATACTTGATATTAATGGAGTCTTTGTCGCCCCTATGGAAAATGGATGGATAAGAGATTATCATAAGTCCGGAGAAGTCTATAAGCTTCAGTATTCCAATAGGTCCTATTCTTTTGAGAATGAGGCGGTTGTTTCATCCTCCGGCAGCTATCTTCTTTTTACCGCCATATTTACTAATAACAGCAGTGAACAGCTGAAGTTTGCACCGAGGCTCCTTCTGGATACATCTCTTGGAGAAGAAACCGGTTTGCCTTTCGTATTGCCCGATGGCAGTTTTATCACTACAGAACGGTACTATGAAGGTTCAAAAATTCCCGAATGGATCGGCAGCATCAGGAGCAGTGGTGTCCCTGCTCTATATATTTTTATGGAGAAAGGCATCGGAGACCGTCCTCAGTCTGTTATTATGTCAAACTGGCTGAGGCTGAAACAAAGTACTGAGGACTTCATTGTTGAAGAGGGCCGCAGTTTTGATAATTTACCGTTTTCTGAGGCTGACAGTGCATTGATGCTGAAGTTCAGCGGGAAAAAATTGCAGCCCGGCGAGACGATGACGGTTAGAATAATTCTTGGTTTGAATCCGAATCAACCCGGGCCGGAAGCCTTCATCAGCCCCGTTTCCGACTCTGTAGACTTTGAGAAGGAACAGTTCAGACTCAGAGAGTATACTCTGAAAGAAAGGCTTACAGAGGTAGATACCGCTCTTGATAAGATTAATAATCTGCTTGAGGACGAGAGTCTCATATCCGATGAAGCTGTTTTAGATATAGAATTGAGTACGGCAAACCAGGAGAAGCTTCGAGCGGAGTATGAAAATCTATAATAGAGACCTTAAACGTGCACGGCGATGGCTTGCTGCCGGACGAAGTTTAAAAGTGATACATTTCCTCGAACCCAAGGTACCTTTGTTCCTCGAAGATGCTCAGTACTATGCATTACTCGGTCGGGCATGCATGGAATCAAAGTTATTAACAGATGCGGATACGTACCTGAATCGAGGTTTACAGGCAGATCCGGAAAATCTTGATGTTTACCTCACTCTCGCAGTAAATCACTTGAAAAGGAAAGATCCGGCGGCGGCGGTTCGAACCTGGCTGGAGATTATTGATGATTTTTCAGACAGCAAAGATATCCGGTTTGCAAGACGTGGATTGAACGCGTTAAAAAAGATATCGGATCAGCAGCAGCAGGATCGATTCCTTGAAAAGTTCGACAGTCGGAAGTTTCTGCCTCATATCGGGTCGAAATGGCCCGGCCGGATGCTCCTTGTTCTGCTGATTGTGCTGATTGGATTGACAGGTTTTTATTTCAAGGATGCTGTTTTCGAAAAATTTATCACAGTTGATTATCGCCCTGGAGCAGAACGGTTGATACCGGATACTGGCAGGTCTTTAACTGATACCGGTGGTGATGTTCTTTATCCTATGAATGATTCTGAACTGACAAAAACTCTGAAAAAAGCTCTTCGTTATTATCAGGCTTATGATGACAACAAAGCCCGGTACGAATTGAATAAAATTAAATATTCAAATGCAGCTGAAGATATCAGGCAGAAAGCCATCGGTTTACTGGAGGCTCTTGGTGAACCGACTATTGAGAATATTGAGACTGATTATTCGTATGCAGATGTCGTTTCTGCCCCCTGGCTTTACGAGAACTGCTGGGTTTTATGGAAGGGGATGACCGCTAATGTTGTTTTTACAGATGATATTATCAAGTTTGACTTTCTGGTTGGCTTTGAAGGGGGTAAGGTTCTGGAAGGAAAGGTTCCTGTAGAGCTGCCGTTTCTGGCCGTTATGGAACCTCTGCCTCTGGAGCTGCTGGCTCGGATTGAACCTCGCAATGGATCCTTTGTTCTGGTGGGAAAAACACTTCACTTTCTGCGATAGAGGTCAATTAAAATATCAGCACAATACAAATGTTAAGTGTATTCAGCGATTCCTCTTGCGATTTTTAGAGATTGACGGGTATCATGGGCCTATAAGCTCAAGCGATGGGAGATCCTGTATCGTTTAGTTATGCAGGAAGGCTGAATATGGCAAAAAACAAAGAAACCAGTAAAGAAACTGGTAATGTCCGGGGAAGCGAAGATAGAGAGAAGGCTGTGGAAGCGGCCAGACTGCAGATTGAAAAGCAGTTTGGAAAGGGCTCTCTGATGAAAATGGGTGAAAAGCCACTGGTTAAAATCGATACGATTTCATCTGGATCGATGCTCCTTGATGAAGCTATGGGTGTCGGTGGATATCCCAAAGGGCGTATTGTTGAGATATACGGACCTGAGGCTTCGGGAAAAACAACTCTGGCTCTTCATGCGATTGCCGAAGCGCAAAAAAAGGGCGGCATTGCGGCGTTTATTGACGCGGAGCATGCGCTGGACCCAATTTATGCCGGAAATCTCGGTGTTGATATAAACAATTTATGGGTAAGTCAGCCGGATACCGGAGAACAGGCTCTTGAAATCGCCGAATCCCTTATCCGCTCCGGAGGAGTTGACGTTATTGTTGTTGACTCTGTGGCCGCATTAACTCCCCGGGCGGAGATTGAAGGTGATATGGGAGATTCTCATGTCGGGCTTCAGGCTCGATTGATGAGTCAGGCCTTAAGAAAGCTCACCGGTACCATCAGCAAGTCCGGCTGCTGTCTGATTTTTATTAATCAGATTAGAATGAAAATTGGTGTGATGTTCGGAAATCCTGAAACCACCACCGGTGGAAATGCCCTGAAGTTTTATGCTTCTGTCAGGCTCGAAGTAAGGAAGATTGAAACGATTGCCAAGGGTCAGGAAGATGCTATCGGTAACCGGGTAAGGGTGAAGGTGGTAAAAAACAAAGTAGCACCTCCTTTCCGGCGGGTGGAACTGGAAATAATTTTTGGTAAAGGTATCTCTCTCAGCGGTAGTCTGCTGGATGGTGCTCTGGCTCACGATCTGATTGCCAAAAGCGGAAGCTGGTATTCCATGGGTGAACAGCGGATCGGTCAGGGCAGGGAAAATGCCAAAGAGTATCTGGAGGATAATCCGGAGATTGCCGCGGGTATTGAAAAGACTCTTCGGACCTTGCTTTTCCCTGTATTAGAAGAAAAAGGAAATGTTAAAGAAGATTCAGTTAAAGGCGGAGAGAAAACGGAAGGTGAAGCTTCCGATCTTTTTTGAGCAGCCGGGGAATGAGTATTGTCTGGCTTGGACTTGGTACAAATATAGGAGACCGGCTATCCCATATTGAAAGTGCTATAGAGAGACTGATTCCGGTTCTGGAAAATATCTCCCGGGCCGGTCTTTATGAAACAGCACCTAGAGACTTTCTGGATCAAGCTGATTTTCTGAACACTGTTGTCCGGGGAGAAACTGATTTATCTCCACTTGAATTGCTGTATGTTCTCCATGAGGTTGAATCTAAAGGCGGCAGAGACAGAGCAAAACTCCCGGGTACGCCGTTAAAAGGCCCTCGGACTATCGATATAGATATTTTATTGTACGACAATATCTGCAGTACGTTTACCGGGGATGACGGTGGTTCTCTTACCATCCCCCACATCAGCATGCACCAACGCCTTTTTGTTCTAAAGCCGCTTCTGGATCTGGATTCTGAGATGAAAGATCCCACTGATGGTGTTCTTTGGCGCTATAAGGCCTCGCAGATAGGGGATCAACGGGTTAAGCTGTATAAGAGATGAGTGAAGTAAAAGAACACAATCCCAAGTATAAACTGGACCACTTTGAAGGCCCGCTGGATCTTCTTTTATTTCTCATTCGGAAGAATGAAGTGAGTATTTACGATATTCCCGTATCTGATATTACGGAACAGTATCTGGAATTTCTCAAATATTCTTCCGGTATCAATCTTGATGATGTTTCTGATTTTTATCTTATGGCCGCAACATTGCTTTACATCAAGTCACGAATGCTGCTCCCGGTGGAAGTGGATCTGGAAGACGAACTGGAAGATCCCAGACAGGAGTTGGTACAAAGGCTTATCGAGTATGAGAAATATCGAAAATTGACAGATCTTATGGCTGAACGGGAAGCAAGAGTCGAGTGGATCGTAGAACGGAAACAAACACAACCTGTACTGCCGTTTCCCGATGAAGGGGAATTGTGGGAGAAGGTTGGTACCTGGGACCTTCTTAAAAGTTTCAGTAAGGTGATGAAAGACCTTGGTGGCGAACGGGTTATCAGTCTGTGGGAAGAAGTTACTATTAATGAAAAAATCACCCTGATTAATGAATTTCTTGAAGACCAGGCTGAATTTAGTTTTGATGACATACTTGTTAATCCTGGTTCTCTGATGGAAGTTGTGAGTGCTTTCCTAGCGGTTCTGGAAATGGTGAAAATGGGAATTATCGATGTTTTTCAGAATCGTCTTTTCGGTGATATTAAAATTACAGCCTCAAGCCGTTCAGATCGGGACGACTGAGTGGAGAATAATATGGAGTTTATTGAAGAAGCGGCTCTGGTGGAAGCCGTACTGCTGTTGGAAGTTGAGCCTGTTGAAGAGTCTGTTATCTCCAAAGTTACAGGACTGAGTAAGGAGGTTGTCCTTCTTTCTCTTGAAGTTCTGGTAGACAGGTTTAATGGAGAAGAGCATGGAATAGAGCCGGTACGCATAGCTGGAGGCTGGGCATTTGCTCCGAAAGAACGTTTATGGAACATCTTGAAGGAACGTTACGGAAAACAGAGAGAGGATCGGCTCTCCCGTGCGGCCCTGGAAACACTCTCCATTATTGCTTATTCTCAACCTTTAACCAGGACCGAGGTTGAGAATATCAGGGGCGTGAGTGCCGATGGAATGATACGGACTTTAAAAGAAAAAAATCTGATTAAAGAAGTCGGCAGAAAGGAAACACCCGGGCGGCCGGTTCTCTATGGAACAACAAAAGAGTTTTTAAAGATTTTTCGTCTGAAAAGTATTGCGGATCTTCCTAAACTTGATGAATTAGAAGAAGAGAGGTTTGCATTAGATGGACCGGAATGACTCTGTCAGACTCCAGCTCAAAATGGCTCGGGCGGGTATCGCATCGAGAAGACGCTGTGAAACCTACATTTCTGAGGGCCGGGTAAAGGTAAACGGAAAAGTTGTTATATCTCCGGGAACAAAAGTTAGCTCTGATGATGAGGTTACTTTTGATGGACATACAGTAAGGAATGAGAAGCGAAAAGTTTACCTGGCCCTTCATAAACCATCAGGATTTCTGTGCTCCGATGAAGACCCTGACGGCAGGCCTTTGGCAAAAAGTCTATTGGATGTAGTTGTTAAAGAACGCATCTTTCATGTGGGCCGTTTGGATTACATGACCAGCGGATTGATTTTTTTTACAAATGACGGTGATTTTGCAAGAGCGTTAACCCATCCCTCCAGAAAGGTTGAAAAAGAGTACGTTGTAACAACGAAAAATGAGATTCCAGAAGAACTTATGGAACGATTCCTGAGAGGCATCACCGTTGAAGGCATCAGATATAAAGCTTCACAGGCAGTTCTTACCGGACCGAGAACAGCAAATATCGTTCTTACTGAAGGAAAAAATCGTGAATTGCGCAGGGTTTTTCTTTCTGTTGCAGTGAGTATAAAGAAAGTTCACCGGGTTCGAATCGGACCGGTGAGTTTGAAAGGTATTGTATCGGGGCATTTCAGGAACCTGAAGGATTTTGAAATTAAAGCGCTGCTGGACGGCAGTCAGGACAGTAGAAACAGCCACAAATCAACTAAATACCGCAGACCTCAGAGCAGGGGGAATTATGGTCGTCGCAATTGACGGCCCTGCGGGAGTAGGGAAGAGCAGTGTTGCACAATGGATTTCTGAGAGATTTGGTTTTTTCAACCTGAATTCCGGTGCCTTCTACAGGGCCGCTGCAGTAAAAATTCTGGACAGCGGGGTTGATACTCTGAATGAGGATGCCGTTGTCGATGCTGTGAAATCTGCAGCTTTTGATATAATAGATAAACGCCTGTACCTTGACGGTACAGATGTGGAAGAACGGCTGAGAACTCCCGAAGTGGATAAAGCCTCATCTGTTTTTTCTTCAATTGTTGAAATCCGGCACATTATCAACGGTCATTTGAGGCGCATCGCATCTACTATCAACCTTGTTGCCGAAGGCCGTGATATGACTACAGTCGTATTTCCGGATGCTGCAGTGAAAATCTATCTTGATGCCAGTGTATCTGTCAGGGCGATGCGACGATTCAATCAGGGTTCAAGTTCTCAGACTCTGGGGGAAATTGAATTATCAATCAGAGAAAGAGACCATCGGGACAGGAATAAAAAAGAAGGTTCACTGCTAATTGCCGATGATGCTGTAGTATTGGACACTTCCACCTTGACCTTAGCACAGGTTTATGAGAAAGTGACCGAGTTGATCAAAGCCTATCTATAAATACAAAATTCCCAGGAGAAAACATGCCCGAATCGGATGCCTTCGCTCAGGAGAGCAATCAAGACCAACTTCAGGAGATGTACCTGAAGGCCCTCGACAAGATAGAGGAAGGTGGACTTATCGAGGGAGAAGTCATACAAGTTGACAGTGAATTCGTCTATCTCGACGTCGGTTTAAAATCCGATGGTAAAGTCCCCGTTGAAGAATTCAAGGAAGTCCCGGCTGTCGGCGACAGAGTCGAGACCGTTCTCGTTAAACGCGAGGGCCGTCACGGTGAGGTAATAATCTCCAAGAAGAAAGCAGATATGAAGGTTTTCTGGAAAACACTCCGGGATGCGTTCGATGCTAAAGAACCGGTAAACGGAAAAGTTGCCAAGGCCATCAAAGGCGGATTTGAAGTCAGCCTCGGTTTTGACGTCCGTGCATTCTGCCCCATCAGCAAGATGGATGTTCAGAGAATCGAAACACCTGAAGATTATATCGGACTTGAATCTCCATTCCTGATCGATCGTCTTTACAGTGAGAAGAAAGTTAATATCGTTCTCACCCGCAGACTCTACCTCGAACAGCTGACCGAAAAAAACCGGTCTGTATTTTTTGAAACAGTCAACATCGGCGACGAAGTTGAAGGTACTGTCAAGAGTTTCACATCTTTCGGCGCTTTTATCGATCTCGGCGGATTTGACGGCCTGCTCCATATCAATGATATGAGCTGGGGCCATGTAACCCGTCCCAAAGATTATGTGAAGAAAGGTGAGAAGATTCAGCTCAAAGTAATTCGCCTGGATCCTGAAGAGAAGAAGATTAATCTATCACTCAAACATTTTCTTGCAGATCCCTGGTCTACATTTGAAGAGAAGTACCACGTTGATCAGGTTATTAAAGGCAGCGTAACCAAACTCACTGATTTCGGTGCATTTATTGAAATTGAAGAAGGTATTGAGGGACTGGCTCATATTTCCGAACTTTCCTGGGTAAAACGAGTTAAACACCCCAAAGAACTCTTTAATATCGGTGATGAATGTGAAGCTATGATTCTTGGTTATGATATTCCTCAAGGTCGTATTTCTCTTGGACTTAAGCAGGTTCTCCCCAATCCATGGGAAGAGATTGAAGCCAAGTTCCCGGTTGGAACCAAAGGCAGCTGGACAGTTAAAAAAATAACCAATGCCGGCGCTTTCGTTGAACTTGAAGAGGGTATTGATGCTTTTCTTCATGCAGACGATCTTTCCTGGACCAGGAAAGTCAGGAATGTCAGTTCCGTACTTACCGAAGGTGAACCTGTCGAAGCCATTATTACCAGTGTTAACCCCGAAGAACGGCGCATACGGCTTGGGGTGAAACAGCTTGAAGGCGACCCATGGACCACTTTCCACGATAAGCATCCCCGGGGATCTATCGTTGAAGGTGAAATCACCGGTAAGACAGAATTCGGTCTTTTTGTGAAGGTTGAAGGTGATATTGAAGGCCTGATACATAAAAACAACCTCACTGAAACCCGGGAAGAAGATGCAGAAGAAAAATTGGCTGCCTACAATGTGGGAGATAAGATTAAAGCCTCAGTTACTGAGGTGAACACGGCCAAACAGAAGTTGTCACTTTCCGTACGGGAAATGAAGTACCGTGAAGAAAGGGCTGAAATTTCCAAGTATATGGACGGAGATGAAGAAACCGGTGATTCATACACCCTCGCCGATATGCTTAAAGGGAAAGAAGACTAGTGTTGGATAACACCGGGACACCCCGGTGTATGAAACACTCTGTAAATCGGCATTGGCATGGGCGAAGTGAGTAACGAAGTCCGAAGACTGGAAACCCTCATAGAGATAAATTCTCTTATTAATTCTCAATACAGAGATGTAAGGGTTTTACTGTCAAGGATTATGGAATCAGCTGAACGGCTGATCGGCACCGATGCATCTTCCCTCCTTCTAGTAGATTCAGGCACAAACCAGCTTTATTTTGAAATTGCTCTTGGAGACAAGGGTGAAGATGTCAAGAAGTACACCCTGGAAATGGGTGAGGGCATTGCCGGCTGGGTGGCCCTTAATAACCGGTCACTGGTTGTTAATGATGCTGGAAGCGATCCCAGACACTGTTCTCTTATCGGGGAAGATACCGGATATAAGACTGATATGCTGATTGCAGTACCCTTACGGGCCAAGGATGAGGTGATTGGTGTTCTTGAGGTAATCAACAAGTCTGATGGCAATAATTTTAATAATGATGACCTCAGGTTCCTTGAGGTTCTAGCCGATCAGGCTTCGATAGCAATTCAAAACGCCCGGGATTTCGGTCAACTCAGCAGTGAACTTGATCGGTTGAGAACCCGTGTTGTTACTGATTCAGCCCAGAGGGACCAAGAGTTGGTGTGGAAAAGTCCGAAGACCGAAGCACTTCTTACCCAAGCTGATAGAATCGCTTTATCTGATTCACCAGTTCTGATACTCGGGGAGAGCGGAACCGGAAAAGAACTGCTGGCAGATCGGCTTCACAACTATTCAAACAGAGCCGCCGGGCCTTTCATTAAGGTAAATTGTGCAGCTATCCCAGCCGATCTCATCGAATCTGAGCTTTTCGGCTATGTAAAAGGTGCTTTTACCGATGCTGTCAGAGATAAATCCGGTTTTTTTGAACGGGCAGGCGGTGGTTCGTTATTCCTGGATGAGATTGCGGAACTTTCACTTTCGGCACAGGCAAAACTTCTTCGGGTTCTGCAAAACGGAACTTATCAAAGGGTAGGCGGTGAGGTTGATGTTACCGTTGATGTCAGGGTAATTGCCGCCACTAATAAAGATCTTGGAATCTCGGTCGACAGCGGTACATTTAGACAGGATTTGTACTACAGACTGGCTGTATTACCGATAGAAGTACCGCCGCTTCGTGACAGGGTTGAGGATATAGAGTTTCTCGCTCATTATTTTCTTGACGGATTTAAGTTGGAACGAAAGGATGTTCCTTCAGATTTCAGTCTTGAGGCCCTGGAAGTATTGCTCTCTTACCGATGGCCGGGTAATGTCAGGGAATTACAGAATGCTGTAGAACGTGCGGTAATTACATGCAGAGGGAAAAAAGAAATTACACCTTTGGATTTGGCTCTGCCAGGTAAGAACCGTGAGAATACTGAGTATAAAGGAAAGAATCTTAAGGATTCTGTAACATTGTTTAAAAAGAGTTTTGTAAGGGAAGTTCTATTTGCCCATGGCGGGAATCAAACCCTTGCTGCGAATGCTCTCGGGATACAGAGAACTTACCTGTCCCGTATGATTAAAGAATTGAATATTAACCACCGAGGAGATGAAGCATAAATGAAAAATGAAGCGACAGAGTTAACACTGAAAGAGAAAATTAACGACGGATTAACACGGCATTGGAAATTGGCGACAATAATTTTTACCACTTTACTAATTATAATGGCCGTAATTCTGGTTATCGGATATTTAAACAGAGGAAAGGTTGCAGAATCTGCAATGCTGGCAGAGGATATTCAATCTTCTTATACCGCCTGGATGCAGGAAGCTCCGGAAAACCGCGATGATACAGAGCTTGAAGATATGATATCCAGAGCACTTGAAGACTATCCGAAAATGTTTGCAGCTCAAAGAGCTTTGTTCACCCGAGGGCTAATGGCTCTTGAGAACAAAGAATGGGATGTGGCGTCTGAAGCATTTGAAACTCTTGCCGATAATTGGGACGAAAGCTACCTGGCACCGGTGAGTCTGTACAATGCCGGAGCTGCCCGGGAAGAAGCCGGCGATCCGGAAGGGGCTGGAGCATTATGGCAGCGTCTGGTTGATAACTATGCAGAAGTTTCTCCTGATGCACCTGAAGCGCTTTTTAATCTGGGAAGATTAGCTGAAGAAAATGGCGACACATCCGAGGCTGTCGGCTTTTACAAAGATGTGAACTCAAGATTTCCCAAGAGCAGGTGGACGGATCTTTCGAAAAGCCGTATTCTGGTCTTGGAAGGCCGCTCATAAAACAAGGTTAATTTGCCCTGGATAAGCCTTAACAGGCATCCCCCTTCGGGATATCCCGGCAGAGGGGGAGTCTTGAGTTCTAACAGTAATTTTAAGCATACCTTTTTTTCACCGAAATACTTTGGAATGATGATAGGTGTTATTATTTTTCTTCTGTTTGTCGGATTGGGTTATCTGACGGATGGCCTTAAAAATCTTGAAACCCAAGTGATGGATCTTCATCTCAACCTGAAGAATACATGGCAGGTTCAATCAAGGGACGGCAGCGTAACCAGGGAAAACAAATCCAGTAAACTCTCCGATGATATTGTTATAATCGGTGTTGATAATAAATCCCTGGAAACCTACGGTCAGTGGCCGTTCCCTCGGCGGATACATGCGGATTTATTGAATTCCTTTTCAAGAATCAAAGATCAGAATCAACGGGAATCTGCTGTTCTTCTGGACTTTCTCTTCAATGAGACGGCTGACAGAGCCTATGAAGATGTTATTCTTCTTGACTCCATTAAAGAAAACGGGAATGTTTCTCTTCAAACACTTCACACAACTCTCCCTATAAACTCATATGATCAGGATGCTTTAACAGACAGATTTCAAATACTTCTGGATAATTACGGTGAGTTGAAGAATATTAAGGGGGACTTGTCAAAAGTGTCCCCTCAATACGGAATTGAATCGCCTCTGATACCCTATGGCAGAGCAATTAATTCTTATGGCCATGCTACCTACAAAGAAGATTACGATAAAACCCATCGTCGTCTTCAGTTGGTTTCCAGGTATAGCATTCAGATAAACGAATATACGTTTAAAGATCTGAAACCTGGTATGGATTTCGGAGTTATCAACAGGGGACACCTGGCATGGGAAAATGAAAGTGGAGCCCTTGAAACTGTCCAGCTGCCCCTGGATTCAGAGTCTTTGGATAATCTGAGTAAAGATATACAGCGCCGTGGATTAAAAGGTATGACTCTGCCGGATTACAAGTTTACCTCGTATGAGGATCATTTTATTCCGGCCATTTCCCTGACTCTAGCTCTACAGTACTTTAATAAGAGCCTCGATGATGTAGAGGTAGTCTACGGTTCTCACATTTTAATACCTTCACCCATGAAATGGGATAAAACTTCCGGGATCTGGACTCCATATATTATTCCCGGCAATGCTGAGACCGAGTATATAGTGATACCCATAGACGATGGCGGCAACATGCTGATTAATTTTATGGGCCCTAAATCTTCCGCTATTCAGGGTGAGTATAGAACGTTCCCCGTACGAAGTTATTCCCGGTTTGCACAGATTGCTCCCGGAATGAACTCTGAAACCTGGAATAAAACCAATGGTCTCGGCGGGAAAGTCGTAATGGTGGGAGCTTTTACTCTGGGTATGGCCGATGATGAAAAGCCGACACCAATGGGTCTGATGTTCGGCGTGGAAATACACGCCAACGCTCTGAATACCATACTCATGGAAAACTTTATTCAAAAGCCGCCGGTGTGGGTGAACACCCTGGTGTTGCTTATTCTGATTCTTTTCTTTGCTTTCATTACATCAAGGATGAAGGGGCTTGCTTGGTCGGTGGTAATACTTCTGGCGTTTGTTGTGGTGTCATTTCTGACAATTACCATCCTGTTTGAATACCAGGGTATCCTGATTGACTGGGCGACTCCGATAATTGCTGTGATTTGTACCTTTGTAGCTGTTGTAATTTATAGAGTTTTTACCGCTGAAAAAGATAAACGGCAGATAAAAAATGTTTTTGGACAGTTTATTGCACCGGAACTGGTTGAGGAACTTGCCGTTTCACCGCCGGAGCTGGGTGGTAATAATATCAACGGTACGGTTCTTTTTTCAGATATCAGGGACTTCTCAGGACTCTCTCTCCGGCAGGATGCGCCAACTCTTGTACATATTCTAAATGATTATCTGACTGTGATGACCGACAACATGGTTATCGATTACAACGGCACCCTGGACAAGTATATCGGTGATGCCATCATGACATTCTGGGGCGCACCCAAGGAATATGAGGATCATGCGGTTAAGGCCTGTAAATCGGCCATAGCCCAGATACGGCTTCTTGACAGTCTGAATCCCAGTCTTATGGAAAAGTATAATGAGAGATTGGCAATCGGGATTGGTATCAATTCAGGTTCAAAAGAAGGTAAGGATCTTATGGTGGCGTACATGGGAAGTGAAGGGCGGAAGAACTACACAGCCATGGGTGATGCAGTAAATCTGGCCAGCCGCCTGGAAGGTGTCAATAAAAAATACAAATCAACAATACTGATCAGTGAGGATACCTACGATCTGATTAAACATGATGACAATTTTGTTGTTAGAGAGATTGATGAGATTCGTGTGAAAGGGCGTAACAAACCAGTCACTATATTTGAGCTGATTGACTATGAGGGTGAGCTTAAGGATGGTTTTGGTGATGGGGAGTAGGGGGATGTTCTTTGCCTAGAAAAGGATATATCCCGTTAATAGCCAGTGTTTTAATTCTCAGTTTAATCAGTTGCGGTCTTCCGGATTATTCTTCTTTGGAAAAACCTGTCATGATGACAAAAGTTGATTTCGTTGATGATCCTGCAGAACCTGACCTGCCCAATACCGTCATTGCTTTTAAAACTCCTGTAAATGACACAAATATCCTTGGATATTCCATTTTCTATAAAGTTTACTATAGTGATACTGAAGATCCTGATTTTATATTGCAACCTGGGGCACTTCCCGAAACAAAAGTAGATAAAGATTATTTTGATGAGTTCACATATATAAATGATAATGTTGAAATGCAGCCGGGGGATTATATTCCTAATCAATGGGGCTATCTGAAAATCGGCGAAGTTGGAAGTTCCGTTTTCGGAGAATATACAATAGAACATCCAGGTCCGGGTGAAGCTATTTATATTGACTTCGACCCTGATGGAGAGGGTGCCAGTCAATCTGATTCGAATCAAAGGTTGGAACCGGTTATTGGATATGATTACAATGGGACTTTATCGCCACATGTTACAGCCATAAAAACTCTGGCAAGAGGTTTTATAGATCCAAATGACGGATCAACATATTCTTTAACAACAGGTATTGATGAAAGACCAAGTGGGCTAAATCCTGGTGGGGATACATTCAGATCGTTTGTTAATGATTGGATGTTCGATCGTAATAATGATAATGATCATGTTTTTGATGGTGATTTGAGAAGAGCTTACAATATACTCTCCAACCATAATCAACCAAGTGACTATCAAAATCTAGGAGATCCTTTTTTTTCTGGAGATCCATTGCCGGCAACACCTACTGGTGATGTGATAATAGGTTTTGTTGTGTACTCATTCGGCCGGAACATTTCAGGTGGACAATTTTCAAGTATTGCAAGTAAACCTGTCTATATTGGTGATATTAAGTATACTGATTTTTATGAATCAAGTAGTCGATAGGTAATAATGTAGTAATTGAACAAAAACATATATTGGTGTCATGACGATAACTTACTGATGAAGTAATGTAAATTAAACTCCGATTATAGGTAACACAATGAGAGAACTGATTCTGATATTTTCATATATCGTATGTGCATTTATTCCCGTCTTTATTTTCAGGAAATTCCGCAGCGGTTTTTCTGTAGGGATGTTCTGGGCAACCTGGCTGTTCAGCATAACTGGAGCATTTGCCGGCGGACTTTTTGGAACAGCCGCATTTGCCCACGCCGGATTATTCTGGGGATTCCCCGGCAGTATTCTCTCCGGACTCATTGGTGCATGGCTGTTATCCAGTTTGTTTATCAGGCTTAAGGAAATCCCTGGAAACTGGTAGGAGCCTAGGCGTCGCCGTCATTCTTTTTCTATGCATAAATCATTTTTACCTCGCCCATAACTTCTGATAATGTATATTCTGTCTACCGGCAGTAATTGTATTATCTCCATGCTTTTGCTTAAAACCACCCCATTGCTTTCAAGGCGATAATTCCGATAATCTATCAGGAATATGAACAAAGCAGACTCAGATGAAAATAATCAGGCTTTTATGGATTTCCTTGGTATCATAACAACTCTTCGCGGGCCGGATGGATGCCCATGGGATAAAGAGCAGACCGCTGAAAGTCTCAGAGCTCACCTTATCGAGGAGAGCTATGAGGCAGTTGAAGCAATTGAGGAAAACGATCCCGACCATGTCCGGGAAGAGCTTGGTGATGTTCTGTTACTCATCTCCATGATCAGCCAGATTTACTCTGAAACCGATGATTTCACCATTAAGGATGTAATTGATGAAATTAGTGCCAAATTGATTCGTAGACACCCCCATGTATTTGGAGATGAGAAGGTTGAAGACGCTGAAGAGGTTTTAAAGAACTGGGATCGAATTAAAATCGATATTGAGGGAAGAGGTGCTGATTCATCGGTACTTGATGGGATACCCGGAAGCCTGCCCCCTTTGGAGCGTTCCTATAAGATCCAGAAAAAAGCCGCAAAAAGAGGCTTTGACTGGCCTGACATCAATGGCCCGAAAGATAAGATAATTGAGGAACTTAATGAAATAGAGATTGCCGTTGAGGAAGAATCACCTGAAGATATCGAAGGAGAAATCGGGGATCTTTTATTTTCTGTGGTTAATTATTCCCGTCATCTCGGTATTGATCCTGCTCTGGCCCTGGGTCGTACCAATCGGAAGTTCGAGAAAAGATTTAAATATGTGGAGTCAAGCATGCAGAAAGACAGTATTCCCATGAATCCCGAAAATATCGAGGTAATGGATCGTTACTGGGACTCTTCTAAGAAGGAAACGCAATCTCATACTTAATTGGGGAGCCGTTACTATCTGAGGCCCAGCAAGCTGAACGGAGAATCCTGATACCTGTCTGTAACGACGGCTTTCCGTAAATGGACTCCAGTATTCTCATCAGGTTGTGGTGACGTGTACCTCCGTGCCGCAGTCGCACAAAGAGCCTGCTATCATCATGTATATTCATATGAAAATCATCGCTGACTCCCCTCACCTTTATCTCGCGGTCTAATTCCTTCATTAACTGTTCACTTGTTGACAACTCTTCCGGTACCTCAATTTCCCAATCGCTGCCCCAGAATGCACCCATAACTTTTACGGTTTTTTTACCCTCGGGGACTGGTGCGATCCACGAGGCCTCAATTACTTCAAATCCAGAGGGCATAGATATGTTCAATTTCTCCAGGATAGTGCTGATAGGAGTGTGAATATATTCCATTTGTACAGTACATATTTCTCCCTTTGAGGTAATGCCGAGGGATAGCGGCTGGGCGAATTCAATTTTAGGTTTAGGATTAAAGCCTCTGGAAAAATCGATAGTTAAACCGGTTCTTTGTAATGCCCGCTCAAAAACATTCATAACATCCAGATGGCCGAGGTAGATTGCCGGTCCGTATTTGCGGAAAGTAAGTAAAAGACGCTGCCAATTTACCTTGGATGGATCTTTTACAGTTTTAGCAGGTTTAAAGATTTCAGAGATATCTTCTTCGGGAATGGTTACTTTGTCTGCTTTATTACAGACTCCACAATGGTCGGTACAAACAACGGCGCATGGAACGGTTAATGTGCCGTCCTTACTACGACGGGATTCACAGTCAAGGTGCTCATCACTTACCCCGAGTGAAATGCTTTCCCATGGTAGAACCTCTCCGATGGCTCTTTCCCTACAGCTTTCTTTTTCAACATCCCAGTCCGCTTCGGCTATGGCTTTTCGCCACGCATCCCGGTCCATTCGATCGTCCCAGGCATCAAAACAGGCTCCATTCAGCCAGGCCTGATAAGCAAGTTCTCCAGATTTTTCAGTCCCCCGTGAAAGTATGCCTTCAAGAAACGAGACATAGGGTGAGTGAAAGGAAAATCGAATCCTTTTATTACTGCGTAAGCCGTCTTTAATCTGCCGAATTTTTGTAATGGCTTCTTCATCGGTTAATTGTGCCGACCTTTGAAAAGGTGTATGCGGTTTGGGGATAAAGGTTCCCAGATTAACATTTAAATTCATACCGGTAGATTTTTGAATATTTATAAGATAATTAACAATGGCAGAGGCCTCATCATCACCGTTATCTACAGGTAAACCCAGCATGAAGTAAAATTTCGCCAGTTTCCAGCCTTCTCTCTTTGCTTCCCGTAGAATTTCAATAACACGGTCTGCAGGGACTTCTTTATTGATACCTTTTTGCCCCTTAACAGTAGGTGTTTCAACAGCAAATGTCAGGCCGCTTTTTCTAACGGCACCAAGATTCCCGATAAGAGATAGAGTTATGGAATTGACGCGCAATGAAGGCAGGCTGAATGAGATTCTTTTATCGGAGTATAAGGCGTTTAACTGTTCGACAAGGGGCTCAAGATTTGAATAATCACCGGTGGAAAGACTGGATAGGGTAATATCCCTATAACCGCATTCATTCACGAGAAACTCAGCTTCTTCCAAGACCCTCTGCATGCTTTTCTGGCGAAAGGGTCTGTAGAATACACCGGCATGGCAGAATCGGCATTTATTAGGACATCCCCGCATTATCTCGATAACACCATGGTCCTGTACCGGTATCATTGATGGTATAGGAAAAACAGCCGGGCTACCTTTCTCTTTGCCGAAATCTATCCAGGAAATACGGTTTGTAATCGGATTAGCCGGTGTCCAGTATCCCTTCATTTCCTCTAATTCTGTCAGCAGTTCCGCCCTGCCCGCTCCCTTGGATTTCAGAGACTTCAGTGACAGCAAATCTTCCGGTACAGGGCCTTCTGCCTCACCGATAAATACAGCGTCAAGAAACTCACCCCAGGGTGCTGGATTTGTCATAGCCGGACCGCCGGCAATAATCAAGGGATGACTGTTATTTCTGTCTTTTGACCGAATTGGAATATTTCCGGCTTTTAAAAATGAAAGGAAATTACTGAAAGATAATTCATAACCCACAGTAACTGCCAGTACGTCAAAATCAGAAGCAGGTATTCCATTTTCAAGTGAATAAATCGGTATATGATTCTCTTCCAGCGCCGTCTGAAAATCAGGGGCCGGAGAAAAGGCTCTCTCAGCATGAATCCCCGGTGTTTCATTGAAAAGCTTATAGAGAATACGAACCGCTTGATTGGACATTCCAATTTCATATAAATCAGGGAAGACAATACAAACCTTAAGATCGTTCTTACCAGGAATCCCCGTTATAGCTCCGAACTCACCACCGACATATCGGCCTGGTTTCTCTACAGAATTGAGTATATTACCCAAATCCTTATATGAAATATATGAATCATCGTTCATTGAAAATACCTTTATTATATTTTATTGCGTCGATAGTGAATTGACAGCAGTAATCCTATGGAGACAAGGGCTGTCCATAGAGAGGATCCTCCATATGAAAGGAAAAAAAGAGGGATTCCTGTTATCGGCATTACGCCAATTGCCATGCCGATATTTTGAATTACATGATACGCAATCATTGCAGCTACACCCACAGATATATAGGTACCGAATCGATCATGGGATGTATACGCTATATATAGGGCTCTACTGATGATAATAGAGAATAAAGCAAAAACCAGGAGGCTGCCGATAAAACCGGTTTCCTCTGCAAGTATGGAAAAGATAAAATCCGTACTCTGCTCTGGCAGATAGCGATAGTGGGATTGCGTTCCCTGAAGGAATCCTTTTCCAAAAACACCACCGGAACCAATTGCCGTTACCGATTGGATGATATGCCACCCGGCACCTCTTGGGTCGATCTGAGGGTCGAGGAAGACTACCAACCGCATCATCTGATATCCCTTGAGTACCTTGGCAGCTCCGGCAATACCAACATAAGAAGTGGAGATAACACCGAAAATATAAAGGATACCCAAGAAAAAACGGCGACGGAAAATGAACCAGCCCAGAAAAACGAGAAAAGTCAAACCCAGCAGTGAAGGAAGAATAATCCACAGAAGTCGCATATCGATGAATAACCTAAAAAAAGCCGATGGAGTTATTGCAATAAAATCACTCCACGCCAAGCCAAGTATTCCGACAACTGTGATAACTCCAGCCAAAATAGGGAAGAGAAGCAGGTGCCACTTCACTCCTGCACTGAAAGCCATGGCTAGAAGAATCGGGAAGAATACTATAGCAGTTCCAAGATCGGGCTGCATTAAGACAAGAAGAACCGGGACAATTGTTATTGCAATGCTGCCTGCCCACACACGGAAGTTATCAAGTACCCTCCCCCTTTCATCAAACCACCACGCAAGCATTATTATAAGTGAAAATTTAGCAAATTCTGAGGGCTGTATACCGACACTTCCGATACCGATCCATGCTTTCGCACCATTAACATAACTTCCAAAGAGAAGAACCAGGGCCAAAAACAGTAATGTTCCCAAGTATACCGGTGCCGCCCACTGCCTCCATAACTGATAGTCAATAAATGAAAAAACAGCCATCAGCACTAACCCGCTCGCAGACCAGATAATCTGCTTAATCCACTCACTTGAAACCTGAATACCCGCAGAAGTAACACCACTGGAATATATAAAACCTATCCCAAGACCCATAAGGCCCATAACACTGAGAATAAGGACTATATCAACCCTGTGAAATGTTGCCGGTGCTCTTGTTTTCAGGCTCATTCCTCCTCCTTCTGAATCGGAATGTAGGTTATACCGGGGTCTGGTAATTCCTTATTATCCCAACTCCACCAGACTCTGCGTTTTCTCCATTCTTCAATTACCTCTTCATAGCTGCGGTGCCCGTAAATACCCTCAAAAACTATATCTGTAGCCTTAGGGGCCCACCAATCATAAGAGTCCGAAGCCTCAGCCATTGTAACAACAACAACTCTGTCATCGGGGTTCTCGGTCTGATAGGGGCCGTATGCAACAAACCAGTCATGCCAGCGGTCATCAAGTCCTATCTCGCCAGTACCGGTTTTACCTGCAACCTCAACAGAATCGGTGTAGATGGCCCAGACTCCAGTCCCTTCAGTGATAACACCCCGCATTGCGTCCTGAATGAATTTATAGTCTTCAGGCTTCAGCAGATCGATGGTGCGAAGAATTTCCGGCTCCATTTTTTCCAGAATCGCTCCTGTCCCGGGCTGTCTGACTTCCTTGAGCAGCCTCGGTCGATAAATTGTTCCATTATTAACAATTCCGGCAACAACATCGGCCATCTGCAAAGGTGTTACAGAGAGGAAACCCTGGCCGATGGATGTATTCAGTGTATCTCCACCGGTCCAGGGAGTGTGATATACTTCTTCTTTCCAATTTTTCCCGGGAACGATTCCCTTAAGTTCCCCGTCAAGCTCCAGACCTGTAACAGAACCAAGTCCGAAGGCTTTGGCATATTTCGATATTGTATCAATTCCCAGATATTCGACTCCCACTGTTCCAAAGTAGATATTGCATGAGTTTTCCAACGCTTCTTTCAGATTGACCGGACCATGGCCGCTTTTTTTCCAGCACCAGAATTCCCGGTTTCCCAGAGTCATAACTCCTCGGCAGTCAACTGTCATATCCGGATCGACCGCTTTCTCACCCAATAGAGCCGCCATCATCACAAGCTTAAAGGTTGATGCTGGAGCATATCCGGATTGGATTGACCTGTTCAGAAAAGGGAAATCAGTATTTAAACTCAGCTTTCCAAAGCTGACAGGACCATCTTCAGCAAACTTATTCGGATCAAAAGAAGGATAGGATACCATCGCAAGAATCTCACCGGTGGATGGTTTCAGAACTATCAGTGAGCCTTTTCTCGGCCCGAGGGCTTTCTCTGCTAGTTCCTGAATATTCCGATCTATGGTTAACACGATGTCCAGGCCGTTTTCAGGTGGGACAACATCTTCACTGTCGCTCTGGCTTCGCCCTTTCACATCCACAGTCCGGTAGATTCTACCTTCTTTACCCCGCAATATACTGTCAAAGGTTTTTTCAACTCCAGATTTACCCAGATTGGCTGTATTCTCATAACCCTGGTTGTAGAGCAGTTGTAATTCTTCAACGGTGATATCACCCACATAACCCAGTATATGTGAAATAGAACCGATATCATTGTACCAACGGTAAGGCTTACTGGACCATCCGACACCGGGATAATCCTCACTGGATTCAGCCAATTGGACTATGGTCTGATAAGATACACCATCCTGGATTTCTACCGGGTTCCATGAGTTAGTCCAGCTGGAAGGTATTTTTGCTGTAATATCGTTAATTGGTATACCGAGAACAGCTGCAAGAGCCGGGGCAAGGGTTTCCGGGGTTAATGGTTTTATCTCTGCCGGAATAATGTGGACAGCAAAAGAGTCAATGTTCATGGCGAGAGGTTTATCCACATTTCTATCCCAGATAAGACCCCTTTGAGCAAGTAAAGGTTCAGACCTGCTTGAGACAGCTTTTGCACGGCCTTCCCAGAGGAGGTTTTCAACAATTTGCAAATTAAACAGATGGATTAAGAATCCAAGAAAAACTGAAAAAAACAGAAAGCCCAGAATAATCAATCTTATTTTCAATCCGCTCTTCCCCGGATCTTTCCGGGGACTCAATTGAATCCGCCTCTTTTGCCTTCAAATATCATAGCCATATAGCTGACAAAAAGAAAAATAAGAGGGGCTAATAACAAATTACCACCAAATTCCCAAACTGTTTTCAATGAAAAATATCGAATAGCTCCAGAATTAAAACCAAAAATCAATGATATAAGAAATGCTCCACCGTATTTAAGCAGAGTTGCAATACCAGCTGCCAGTACGGGAAGGAATATTGGTCCGGGTGAGATGGAATTATGCATTCTTCCGAACAGATAGCCGATCAGTGTGTAAAGAAAGGCATGAAATCCTAAAGGAGCCAATCCCAATGCATCAAAACTGATACCTATGATAAATCCTGAGATTTCTCCAACGAGAGATCCGTACCTCCAGGATGCCGCAATAAGAATAATCAGCGCGATATCCGGAACAATACCTAAGGGTATAATTTTAGAGAGAAATACAGATTGAAGAACCCCGAAGATTATACCTGCGGTACCAGTAATGAGGATTCGGCTTATCATCCATCACCTCCGAGGATAAAAACATACTCTGCTCTTGTCACATCGATAATAGGTTCAAGAATCAGCTCAAGGGAGGTGGAATAATCACGAGATCTGATTTCTTTAATTCGGCCGATAACAATACCCGGGGGGTAAAGCGACTGCATACCGGTAGTTACCACCAGATCGTTAACTGTAATTGCCGGTCCAGCTGATTTCCTGACATAACTCATTGTAAGTTCGCCGCCTTCGGTTCCACGGCCTTCCACTAAACCATCGTAACGGCTTCTCTGCAGTCTGGCTGCAACATAATGATCCGGATCTACAACAGGACGAATCTGGGCGGAATGTCTGGCTACTGTAATAACCTTTCCCAGTAAACCAAAAAAACCATCCTGAAATGAAGTAGCGACTGCCCCTACTCTCAATCCGTCGGCACTGCCTTTATCAATCGTTATGGATGAGAACAGATTGGATGGGTCCCGAGCGATAATTCGAGCGGGAATATGGTTGAAGTCCATTCCAGCTGAATATCCGAGCTGTCGCTTCAACTCAAAATTTTCCCGTCTCAGCTCTACGAGGTCACGTTCCAATCCCTGATAATCACCAAGCTTTTCAAGTGCCGATTCGTATTGCAGACGTATTTCCCGCAGTCGCCTTAAAGAGCCGAAACCATCTTTGATACGCTCAGTTGCAGTACCTGTAACCTGCTGAATACCAAGGACAAATCTGCTGCCCCACTCCTTCCCCGCCTCACCTCGATGGGGCCCTGAAAAAATAATGAGAAGGATTGAGACTATAAGGAGGATAGCCAGTACCGCTTCGGGGCGGGCACCGCCATCACTACGCTCCCGCATAGAACGATTAACCGCTTAAAGCATCATAAAGGGCCCTGTTATCTTTATGGCCTTTGGTATAATCAAAGTATTGACCAGCACCTATGGCAACGCATAACAAGGGATCTTCGGCAAGGATTACCGGAACTCCGGTCTCTTTAGAGAGGAGTTTCGGCAGTCCTTTCAGCATGGAGCCACCCCCGGTCATAACAATACCTCTTTCTACAATATCAGCTGCCAGTTCTGGAGGCGTTTGACCGAGGGTCCGTTTTACTTCTTCTACAACCGCATTAATTGGTTCCTGAAGCGCTTCTCGAACCTCAACTGAATCTATTTCAAGGCGCCGGGGAAGTCCTGTTATTGCATCTGTACCCTTGATTTCCATCTTTTCAATGGTTTTCTCAGGAGAGGCATTCCCGATTTTCATCTTTAACTGTTCAGATGTATGTTCACCAATTATCAGATTGTGAACAGTGCGTACATGTTTGATAATTGCCAGGTCGAATGCATCACCACCGAGGCGAATAGCGTTGGTAACCACCATACCGCCCAGCGAAATTACAGAGATTTCAGTTGTCCCTCCGCCGATATCGACAACCATATGACCGGCAGGTTCAAAAATAGGAATTGCAGCGCCGATGGCTGCTGCAAGTGATTCTTCAATTATTTTGACTTCCCGGGCACCGGCCTTATAGGCTGCCTCTTCAACGGCCCGGCGTTCTACTTCTGTGATACATGAAGGAACTCCCATTACCATTCGGGGTTTAATAATCCAGCGTTTGCTGAGAACCTTGCTGATGAAGTATCTGATCATTTTTTCAGTGGTTTCCAGGTCGGCAATAACTCCATCCCGAAGAGGACGAATTGCAATGATGTCTCCAGGTGTTTTCCAGAGCATTCGCTTTGCGTCCTGCCCTACAGCAACCACACGTTTTGTTCCGCGCTCAACAGCCACAACGGAGGGCTCACTACTAACCACACCGCGGCCTCTGACATAAATTAACGTATTGCATGTCCCGAGGTCGATACCAATATCTGCCGTCAGGCCACCGAAGAGTCTCTTTCGGCCGCTCATATTGCCTCCATCAAATCCAGTTAATCATACAAACGATGGAGGGCTCCAACGTGCTTTGGGTTAATCCTGGTAACTGCATGCCAGACGTTTCTGGCTTCCTTCTCATAACCCAGTTCGTGATAAGTTTCACCGAGTAAAAACTGGTAATTTTGATTGCCAGGTTCCATACTCACAAGACTTTCCAGGACCCCTCTCGCCATCGAGTAATTTCCAACATCATAGTAGAGTTGACCCAGTTGTGATAGTCCTCTTTTTTTCAGACTTTCATCTCTGGTTGATTTTATGGACTGTCGATAGTAATCCGCTGCGTCATCGTAATGCCCCAGTTTGAAGGCTTCTTCTCCAAGGGTTAGAAGCAGGCGATCGGTAGGATGTGATTCGGCAGCTTTCTGAAACCAGCTGAGTGCCTTTTCGGGTTCTTCCAACTGTGAGTAGGCCCTGCCCATAAACTCATAACTGTCTTCAGCAAGATATCCCGCATCAAGGGATGCTTTTAGATAATAAATCGCCTGATCAGCCCAGTATGTACCCTTTAACAGGTATGCTTTACCGAGAAGATAGGTAACTCTCTCCGGGTGTGGAGTACCACCCCTGGCCAGAAGCAGTCGCATGTACTTAATGGCATCATCAATGTCTGAGTTTCTCTCCTCTGCTGATAATCGGGATATCGCCAGATAGAATTTGGAATAACCGGCGAACAGTAGAGCGTCCCTGTTCATAGGGTGTTCCAGAAGTATCTCCTCGGCAATAGAGCTTACCTCTCCATATCGTCCTTCCTCCCAGAGATCCGATATGGAAACCGTTCTTTGTACAACCTTTGTTCGTTCTCTAAAGAGATTTGAACCATGCTCCAAAGCAATATAAATTGCAAAGGCTGCTAAAAGTGCCAAGACAAGAGAAAGAACCGTTACCCGCGACTTTCGGTTATGTGAGTTTCGTGAAGTGTATTTAAAAGCGTGTCTTGCCATAAAATAAAAAAAAGACGGGCCTGTAAGCCGAGTTCTGTTTACGGTTACCATCTATCTGGTTTTCCCGTTACCGGAAAAATCATCAGCGATTTACCCGCGGATAACAGGCGGGGAACCCATCCGCTGCTTAACCTTGCTCCTGATGAGGTTTACCTTGCAGCCGCCGTTACCGGTCGGCCCGGTGAGCTCTTACCTCGCCATTTCACCCTTACCATTTTTCAATGGCGGTATTTTTTCTGCGGCACTGGCTGTCACTATTTCGGTTACCGAAATAGTGCCCGGGTGTTACCCGGCATCATCCCCTGCGAAGCCCGGACTTTCCTCTGGTATATACCAGCGGTAACCCGGCCCGTCTTTAAAAATTATCAATCCAGGTCGGATTCTCCACCGACCAGATCTGCAAGTCCGCCGACATCTTCATCATCGAACTCGTAGGCTTCTGAAACCGGCTCGCCGCCAGCTTCCCAGAAAAGAATACGGCTGCAGTATGGGCAGAACTGAATTTCCTTACCGCCGCGTATATCGTTAACAAACTGAGCAGGAAGCACCATATGACAGCCACTGCAGATGTTAGACTTCACCGGCACAATACCTACACCGGACTTGTTTCGAATAATGCGCTGGAATTTAAAGAGAATATCATCATCCATATCCGGAGTGATTTTACTCTCTTTTTTCTGAAGCTGAGCAAGCAGAGTTTCTTTATCACTGGTTTCAGCCTTGATTTTATCATTTTCGCTGGTCA
The DNA here is from genome assembly GCA_003644105.1 of Spirochaetota bacterium. Taxonomy (GTDB): domain Bacteria; phylum Spirochaetota; class Spirochaetia; order DSM-2461; family DSM-2461; genus UBA2779. Next base: position 25,587 of record QNBK01000004.1, read on the forward strand.
GCTCATCCTGCTGCATCTTAATCATCTGCTCTTCACGCTCCAGTGAAGCCTTCATCTCTTCAAGGTCGCGTTCACATTTCTGGATATCACGGCGGAAACGCTGTTCTTTCTCACCGGCATCACGGATTTCCTTATCCAGAGCTTCATACTCCCTCTGGGTGGTAATTACATCCATCTTCTTTTCAGACTCTTCACGTAATCGTTCCGCTTCGGTCATTTCAAAATTAAGATGCCGGATCTCCTCCTTGGTGGATTCAAATTCCTGATTTTTTTCCACATAAGATTTTTTTAGCCGGTTCAGGATTTCCTGTTTTGTTTCCAGAGCCTTGGGAATTTCCAGAATATCACGCTCTATAGCGTATTTTTTAGATAAAATCTCCTGCAATTCCCGCAATGTTTCGAATGTATTTTCCATGTTGTCTTATCCTTACCCCTTAATTTTCCAGATAATCTTTAAGCCTTCGGCTTCTCTTTGGATGCCTGAGGCGTCGTAATGCTTTCGCTTCAATCTGCCGGATTCTTTCTCTTGTAACATTAAAATATAGCCCAACCTCTTCGAGAGTGAGTGAATAACCGTCTTCCAGGCCGAAACGCATTTTCAAAACTTCCTGTTCCCTCGGCGGCAGGGTCTCAAGAACTTCCTGAAGCTGTGACTGAAGGATACGGAAAGCTGTTTGTGTAGCCGGATTTTCCACATCTTTATCTTCGATGAAATCACCCAGGAGAGAATCTTCCTCTTCCCCTATTGGAGTTTCAAGACTTATAGGTTCTCTGGCAACGTTCTTAACAGACTTTACTCTGGCTACAGTCCAGCCGAGTCGCTCTGCAACCTCTTCATCAGATGGTTCACGCCCCTTCATCTGCATCAACTGTCGGGACTCCCTGACAACTTTATTAATCTGCTCAATCATATGGACAGGAACTCGTATGGTTCTGGCTTGATCTGAAATTGACCTCGTGATTGCCTGGCGTATCCACCAGGTAGCATAGGTTGAAAATTTAAAGCCTTTTTTGTATTCAAACTTTTCAACAGCTTTTATCAGGCCGATATTTCCTTCCTGAACAAGATCGAAAAAATGCAGCCCACGGTTGGTATACTTCTTGGCGATGCTGACTACAAGTCGAAGGTTTGCCTTTATCAACCTGTCCTTGGCAGTTTTCATCATAACCCGGCCATGAATGATTTCATCTGCCATATCCAGTATGTCATCTACTGAGGCCTCAAAATCAATTTCCATTTCACGGAGTTTCTTTTCGGTAACCTGAACTTGCCTGATCAGTTCTTTAATCTCATCAGAACTCAGCCCCAGCCTGGATTCGACTTCTTCCCGTTCTCCGGCTTTGGCAAGGCCCCGGCCTAAGGTTCTAATCTCCCGCATAGACCGTACACCCAGAGTCCGTTCAATTCGGTACTGTTTCTTCTGGTATTGTTTTATCTTTTTTACAGCCGCTGCATAACGATCCGAAAATTTTACAATTTCTTCCTGATGGATATCGACAACAGAAATATTCTTTAAAAGAGTTTTTCTTTTAGTTACCAGTTTCTTATCCGTAAGTACATCTCCATCTGTTGAGGCAATACGGTGTTTTAAATCCATATACAGTTTTAATGGTGATGTAAGACCCTTAAGTGACTCGCGATAGAATTGATTGATACGTCTGCGCTCGGCCAGAAAATCAGAAACTTCCTTCTTTGAGTAGTTGAGTTCCCTGGGATCTGATTTACTGAACGCCTTCTGCGCAAGACTGTGAAACTCCGGGATAATCATACCGGAAGTTTTCAACACCTTCTTGATAATATTCTCACCATCTTCCATCTGCTTGGATAAAATTACTTCCTGTTCAGCAGTGAGCAGGTTCTCTTTCCCAATTTCCCTGAGATAGAGCCTGATCGGATCGTCAACAGATGAGTCCTTATCGTTGAATACCAGCTTACGCTGCCGTGTAACGGGGACTGCAACAGCTGCAGATTTATTTTCCGCTGCATCTGTTTCTTCTACTGCAATATCTTCGGTAATGACATCAGGAGTTGATTCACCATCTTCACCTGTTTTCAGGCTTCCCGAACCGACACCGATTTCAGCATCAAGTTCGTCCTCTTCAAGTAAAACATCAGCTTCATCATCAGTTTCTTCCGCTGAATCAACAGCAAGATCATTCTCTTCAACTGTATTCCCCGAAGTTTTCAGTCCGGGAGTTGTTTTAATATCATCTAGTATTTTTACGCCAGAGGATTGAAGTAACGCAATTATATCATTCATTGCTTCGGATTTAACCAGTTCCTCGGGCAGCCAATCACTAATTTCATCGAAGCTGATGGATTTGCTTTCCAGTGCATGTCCAAGAAGCTTGACTACCATTGGATTAGATTTAATTTCTGTCATCCTCACCTTGCCTGTATTTCTTTATCAATTTCCAATATTCGTTTCATACGGGCGTTGTTAATCATCGGATTAACAGAATCCAGCCCTGTATCATTTTCTTTATCCATTAATTTCTGAAGTTCCAGCCGTTCATCATTCAGTGTTCGAATCTGCAGAATCCGTATCTTTTCCTTAATTGTATCATCAGCTCTTTGATCATAAATCCCGGCTGCGGCTTTCTCGAGGATGTAACTCTTCATTTTTTCATCATCAAGTTTCGATACAATGACATCCGTCCTGAGTTCACGACCATCAACACTCAGCTCATCCATCACCCGGTACACGGATAAAGCCCGCCTATCCCGAAAAATTTCAGGGGCGAGCGATTTTCTCAAGGTGGTAAAGTGTTCTGTCTTCACAGCTACGGCTGTCATCAGATAAAGTTCATCATCCACAGGTTCGAAAACGGTCTCTGTTTCTACGCCGGTGGATCTGTAGGATCGCAGCCTGGACGTTCTCAACAGTTTTTTTCCTCTGTTGTTTCTGTACTCTCTGATGACGGTTACCGGGTCCGCATTAACTTCATCTGCCAACTGCCGAAGGTACTTTTCTCTTCGGACATCGGATCCAACCGCATCCAGATAGGGTGTCAGCTCTTTGAGGGCCTCCTCCTGCGCTTCTCCCGTATTGTCGGTTTTAGCACTAATCAGGAAATCTAACAAATAATCAAAGATATTTATAGGCCTTTCGATAAGTTTTTTCAACGTTTCGGGCCCCTGATTACAAAGAATATCCGATGGATCAGTTCCTGGAGGTATTTTTACTGCATTTACCGCCAAACCGACGCTTTCCGCAAGTATCGCCGCTTTTACCGTCGCCTTCCTCCCGGCATCATCACCGTCGAATAAAAGTGTGATGGAATCTGCCTGTCTTTTAATCAATCCGGCCTGATCCTGAGTAAACGCCGTTCCCAACGGGGCAACGATATTTCCTGAGTCTGCCTGCATACAGGATAGTACATCCAGATTGCCTTCACAAATAACGACGTGTTTATTTTCTCTTATTTTTTTCCTGGCCTGTCCGAGGCCATAAAGCTGTCGGCTTTTTTTATACAACACAGTCTCAGGTGAGTTGATGTACTTAGGCTCTTTACCGTTTAAGGCACGTCCGCTGAAAGCCACAACACGTTCACTGTCCGGCATTACAGGAAACATCAGTCTATCAACGAAATATGACCAGCGCGGAGACTTTGGACTGAACAACCCCGATTCTGCAAGAAAATCTGAAGAATACTTTTTCTTTAAGAGAAAATTGTAGAGCCACTCACCATCCCGGGGAGCCCAGCCTATCTGGTAGTATTCAGCTGTTTCTTCACTGATGCCGCGCTTATCAAGGTAGTCTCTGGCATGAGCGGCATTTTCATGGTTTATGTAAAGCCAGCGGAATGTATTGGAGACTCTTTTGTAGAGATCTTCCAGCGCCCGTCTATTGTCCCTGTATTCCTCTCCACCATTGTCATCCGGAATATCGACACCGGCTTTTTCAGCCAGACGTCTGACTGCTTCAGGGAAGTTCAATGACTCCATTTCCATCAGAAACTGATAGGATCCGCCGCCTTTGTGACAGCCGAAACAGTAAAAGATATTTTTATCCGGACTGACAGAGAAGGAGGGAGTTTTTTCATTGTGAAAGGGACAAAGGCCCCACCACCGGTTGCCTTTTCGAGAAAGGTTCACATAGCTGCCGACAACATCCAGAATATCAGTTCTACGACTGACTTCATCTATGATATTTTCAGGGATTCGTCCCGCCATTATCAGTCCTTGATAACGAATTGGTTCAAATACGCTTCCCGGGCTGCAAGATGATCCTTGTAATCACGGGTAAAGGTGTGTGTACCGGCTGCCGGATTTTTAACAACAAAAAAAAGTGCATCGATATCCGCTGGATAAAAAACAGCTTCCAATGCCACTCTACCTGGAGAGGATATGGGCCCTGGAGGGAGCCCTTTGTCGAAATAAGTATTGTAATCCGATGGAATCTCCAGATATCGCTCAAAGATGCGCCGATTGAACTTCAGGTACTCATTCTGAAAAGGTTTGCCCTGCTCTGTTTCTTCTATGGTATACACAACAGTTGCGCAGGACTGCAAAGGCATTCCTTCCAGTATTCTATTGTTAAATACGGCGGCGATTTTAGGTGCTTCATCTTCCTGCCGGTATTCCCTTTCAACAATGGATGCCAGGGTAACTTTTTCGTGAAGCTGTGATCGGGTAAGATCTTTCCAAAGCGGATCCACCTCCCCCAGGACTTTGAAAAACCTGTCTGCCATAATCCTGACGATACTTTCAGAGGTTTCTCTGGATGATTCAGGATTATCAATGCCGCTTTCAACAGGCAATTCAATTTTGTAGGTGTCGGGGAAAAGATAACCCTGTAACCCTTCGAGGTTGCTTTTAACAGGATATTCCTCTCTCAGACTGATGATAGCCTTCTTAACATCTCCGGCTCTGGCCAGTCCGGCCTCCTGAACCCTTACAGCAATCTCAGTAGCTGTCAGCCCCGGAGGTATCACTAGTGCCGTATAGACTCTCTGGGCTCCCGAAGGTGAGGTAAGACTTGAGAGAATCTGTGATGGTTTCAGACCAGTTCCCAGTACATAACGACCTGACTGCAGGGCAGATGTTTCCCCTAGTCTGCTGAGAATCCTGAAACGCCATGCTATGTACCAGGAATCGTTAACGAGTCCTTGTTCCTCCAGCTGCCGGGAGACAGATATAATATTAGCCCCCTTACCAACAGTTATCTCAACGGATTGATACCCGGGATTTTCCGGAGGTGTATCCAGAATGAACCAGAAAGCAACAGCTCCAAGAATTACAATAATGGGGATGATAATAAGTAGAAACAGGAGAATTTTCCGGATTACGGAAACAAAGGGCTCTGACATTATTTAATTAACCACTTAGAATTCAAAAGTATAACCCTCACGGGCAAGATCAATTTCAAGAGAAGATTTACCCCTATGCTCAAGACGATTATCAAACCACTGAGCAGACCTCAGGATTCCCTCCATTTCACTATCGGTATTCAGTGGTTCGTGGTGGAACAGAAAGAGTTTTTTAATGGCGAACTCCCTGACAAACTCAACGGCGAGACTGTATGAAGAATGTCCCCAGTTATATTTCTCTATGGCTTCACCCAGGGTGTACTGTGCGTCAAGAACAATTGCATCGGCATCCTGAAAGTATGAAACGTTCTTATCGGTTCTGCGGAAATCTTTTTCGGTGAGCTCGGTATCGGTAGAGTAGATAAAGGATCGGCCTGCTTCGGTGATTTTATAGGAAATGCTGCCGTTGGGATGATTTCTGCGTATCCAGTTCACTTCGGCTCCGCCAAGCTTCAGCGTTTCATTTCTCTTGAGAATTCTGAATTGTATTTTTGCAGCGAAACTATCCCAGCCGACTGGATGATACGGTACATTCATGAAGTTGGAAAGGATTCTTTCCATAGCAGGATATGGACTGTAAAACGTTACTTTCACTCCGGGATTGTACATGGCTCCAAAATAGGGAAGACCGAGAAGATGGTCGTAGTGGAAATGGGAGAGAAAGATATGATATTCACTGATTTTTTCACGGAATTTACGCCCCCTTTTTTCCAGCTCTCTCAAACCTGTTCCGGTATCAAGGACTATCATAGTGCCCTCAGCGGTACGCACCTCAAGGCAAGCGGTGTTACCGCCGACCGTTCCGAAGATTTCCGGGGGCAAACTGGAAAGAAACTGCTGACGGGTTTCTGAGTTGTGCAAATGAGAGGGTTTTATTCGTTGTACAACAGCGGAAATCTTGTTCTGGAGTTCTCCCGAGGTTATAGGAGTCGGGCTCGACCCCCGGACTCCCCAAAAACGAACAATCATAAAACCTCCGTAAACAATACTATCTTATCGGGAAGGGGATAGCAAAACTTCACGTTCACGTTTTTTCAAAGCGGCTGAAATTTCTCGGGCAGAATGTTTTTTCCCATGATTCATTCCGGGACATTCCCTGGATTCACGTTCCCAATCTTCTTCTGACGAGAGTATTGCCGGCCAGAAGGGATAGGTTCGACACTGCAGAGGCCTGACTTTATAGACCGTACAGCCATCTTCCCAGAAGATACAGTCATTTTCGGCAGTTTCAGTTAAACTTAATCGTGTCGTTATCCCGAGGTCGACAATCCGGCAGTACTTCTTTGAAAACTCCTGATCAGTCATCCCGGCATTTTTAGCCAATTTGCTGAGATCTGATTGAGAAAGAAAAACATACCCGGGTTCATGCCTGCAGCAATGTCCGCATGATGTACAGCTGAACTTCAAGCCCTTGTTCCAGAATATTTTCTCTTCGTTGTTAAAATGCACTATAAGGTCCTTTGAACAAAAAAGGCCTCCTGAAGGAGACCTTTTAAAAAAGTGGGGAGAGAAGGATTTGAACCTTCGAAGCCGAAGCAACAGATTTACAGTCTGCCCCCTTTGACCACTCGGGAACCTCCCCGTAAAAAACCGACAAGCCATCTGTCGGATTCGAACCGACGACCCCGAGATTACAAATCACGTGCTCTGGCCAGCTGAGCTAAGATGGCGATCTCGACTGCATTTCGCGTCGTCGAAGGGGAAAATAACACCCCGAGGGTAGAAGTGTCAACAGGGTTGACGTTTGATCCAATCAGGTGAGCCTAGAATTTGTGTTCCATGCTCAATCAGCAGCAATGTAACTTCAAAATGTGCCGAAGGTTCCCCATCGGCTGTAACGGCCGAACCATCATCTGCGATGAGGATTTTTCCATTGCCTGAAGAAAGAACCGGCTCAGCTGTATAGAAGTATCCTGAACGTAATGGTTCATGGGTTCTACCGTCGTAGGTAAGAGATGGGGGTTCATGCATCTTCCGTCCGATACCGTGGCCGGCACCTTCTGATATCAGGGAAACATTCCACCTGCCGGTAACATTTGATACCGTCTCAGCGGATTCTACACCGCTCTGTCCAGGCTTCATTGTTGTTGCCAGTTTTGCCGTGGCCTTCCATGCCGCGCAGATTAATTCTTTTCTTTTTTCATCTATTATGCCGACGGGAAATGTTCTTGCGGCATCCGCCCACCATCCTCTCACCGAACAGGAAATATCCACGGTAACGATTTCCCCGGATTTCAGTTTTCTTTCTCCGGGTATCCCATGCCATACAGTATCTTCCGGAGATATGCTGAGAAGAACACCGGAATCGGCTCCACGGCCCTTCAGAGATTTTTCAAGTGATTCAGCAAGATCTATAGTACGAATACCCGGACAGATAAAAATTCCAGCCAGTTCCAGGGTCTGATGTATCAGTCTGGCAGCGGAATCAACAGCGGTGATATCAGGAGGACTGGCAGTGTTTGATTTCCCGTTGTACTTTTCTGTAGAGGGGAAGATATCCTCGAATAAGGATTTTCCGCCAAATACGTTGTCCATATATCACATTCTCGGCATTCTGACGCATCAGCGATACCTTTCCCTGTTTTTCCCACTCCCAATTCAACGCTGTTTTCAGGTTCTTCAGCAGGCCTTGGGTGTTCTTACTGGAATATTTAAAGCCGTCAATCCGATGACGGATTTTTTTCAGACCACCGACAGAACGGACTATGGGTATGGCTCCCAACAGCTGGCCGATCATATCAATCTGTCCACAGGGCTCCCACATTGAAGGGACAACTACAAAAGATGCCGATGCGATGATTTTGACTGTAAAATCCCGGTTGTAACCTTCAAAAAAAAGCCAGTCTGATGACTCCGCGGCTCTCAAGCGTAGTTTCTCAACAATTTTCCCCTCTCCCTGCCCATAAAAGATAAAATTGAACTTACCTGCGAATCCCTCGAGATCTTCCGGCAGATTGAGGATTGCATCCACACCTTTCTGCTGTGTGAGTCGCCCGTGAAAAACTATCCAGGGTACTTCCGGGTTGAGCTTACCGGCTGAGTAATGAATCCCGCTGTATACTGTATTCTCAACTATACGACACAATTCTCTGCGCCTGTTTAATCTGCTCCCTAATGCCAGAAAGGACTTATTCAGCCAATGATCGGGGTTTATTCCGTTGTAAATTCCCTTCAGCTGGATTCCTGCTGATTTGTAGGCAGCACCCAGACTGCCTGAGAACTTATCAATTCCCGAAAGTAGTTCTCTGGCATAGCCTGGAGAGACGGTATTAACATGCCCGAAAACTCCAGCGGCCATTAAAGGATTTACCTGGTTATCCAAAAGACACTCCTGCAGTTCCTCTGCAGCAATTCCTGTCAGCTCATATGCTGTGGATAAATCCCCGAGTATCTGCTGGTAGGCTGTTCCTGCATTATGGATAGTAATAAGAACTCCGGTATGCTTAAAAAATCCTGAAGATTCACCGAATTTTTTCATATATAATGGTAAAAGTCCTGTATGACCGTCATGACCGTTAATCACATCAGGAGAAATACCGTTTTGTATAATATCCAATACTGCCGCAGCCTGAAAAAGGACATTCATATTATTTGCATCAATATGCCCTTTCCCGATATATTCTGAATGCAGAGCATCATCTTTTGTATAATTGTATATATCAGTTTTTGATGAAAAACAGGGTGCATCAAGCAGATGGATTTTTATTCCGGAAAGCTCAGTTTCTGAAATATCGACATAGTGTGTGTTTTTACCCAGAGGGACTTCTACTTTGTAAAGATACCGTCCTTTATCTATAAACCCGTAACGGGGAATTATAACTGTGACATCATAATTCATGGATAAGAGTGAATCGGCCAGCCCACGGACAACGTCTTTGAGTCCTCCAGCACCGGCAAGCCCGTCTATCTCCCGGCTTACGAGCCAGACCTTAAGAACTTCAGGCACCATTCCCGCTTCTTAAATCCGGTCTGAGGGCTGCAGCGGCGCCGGAATAAATCGGTGTTCCCGGGCCGTCTCCACGCCAGGTAACCAGCACCCGGATAGTCCTCGGCAGAGAATCTTCAACATCAGGTTCCTGGGAACAGAACAGAGCTGTTCCGCCATATTCCGGTCTGGCTACTCTCAGAGCCGCAGCCGCGTTCATCTTTTTCAGATCTGAAGTTTGGGTAAATTGAATGCTGACGATATCATCCGGTGTGAAATTATTTGTTAAGGCCAAAGAATCAAACAGTTCTCCCATGGCCCTTACCATCAGTGATGCTTCCTCTCCGGACTCGTTCAGTGCGATGGCACCTCTGACTGCTGTGATATACATAAATTAAGAATAACAGAAAATACTCTTATTAAAAAAGTATCAGGGTATATCTTGAAGAATCAAATCAGTTTTCCGCAGTTCCCCATTCTCAAATACATTCATTTCCATGGCAGCAACACCGCCGGGTTGCCATTTATCGGGGAGTGGAAAGTCGAAATGCAATGATACACTGTTCTTTTTATTTATTATTGCGGTCAGTGCTGTTATTTCACTTCCAGTTATCTTGAGAAAGACCGATTGTGGAAAAATACCTGGAGAAAGGGATAAGTCCCCATCCACGTAAACTCTTTGCTCAGCAATTCTGAACTCCTTCTGCTGCCATCTGGAGTTATTAAATACAACGACAAGAATCAGACGTCCTCCGGGTAAATGGACGATTCCCGTTCCACCGGAGAACCAATCGGGGTTGAGTATATTCTCCCGATGAGCCGGACTGTCCATCCATGCATCAATAATTGATTTTATATTGTCCCCTGCTCCAAGGTTTTCCCCGGCACGCAAACCTGTTCCTCCGGCCCTCCGGTAACGTTCCGCTACCCTTGAACCGTCATTTCCCCAATGGCTTAATGAAAGACGTTCTGATAGGTCATGGGCATGAACAGCTGCGGCAGTGCTGGAAGCTTCATCAGAATCTAAAGCAGGGATACCGTATTCTTCCCGTATCCCGTTCAGTTCAAGAAGAATTGCATCCTGAGCTGCAAGAAGCATAACCGGAAAGAACAGGAGAAAGAGAACTACGCGAATCATCCCGGCGGCCAGTTTAATCGGCGCCCCCCGAGGATATGAGCATGAAGGTATTCCACTTCTTGCCCACCGTCAGATCCGTTGTTAACAACCATTCTGTATCCCGGACCGTCAAGACCCAGGGAAGATGCAGCAGCGGATACAGCTGCAAAAAATCTGCCTGTATCCTCAACCGGCTTTGTTGAAAGCTCAGAGAATCTGGAAGAACGCTTTTTAGGGATTACAAGTACGTGGACAGGAGCCTGAGGATTCATATCGTTAAATGCCAGTACATCGTCGTTTTCAAACACTGGATCCACCTGAATATCACCGGAAATAATCTTGTCGAACACTGTATCAAAGCTGTTTTGCATGAATTGCCCCTCTGGGAATCCGCTTTGAGTCTTCAGAAGTTTCCGATGTTTCCACATCCAGACTCATACTCATCATCCTCTCCTCATCAAAAATGAATCTACCCCGAAACGGACGGCCGGCCAACATGTGGGGCAGCCACCATGAGTCGTCGGTCCACATTTTCTCGTAGGGTAACTCGCTTTCACTACACCAGAACGGATCGGCTTCAATAGTTTCCACAGGAGTGCCGCTCCACTTATCTGTCTGGAATACATATCCCCGTATGGAGTGACCGTTTGTGAATTGAAAATACAAATCACCGGAAGCTGACAGATTAGCCACTTTGAGCCCCACCTCTTCGAAAGTTTCACGTACAGCTGCTTCTTCAGGAGTTTCTCCAGGATCGATTCTTCCCCCGGGTGCATTTATCAGTCCTGCACCCAAGCCTGTTTTCTTATGTATCAGGAGTACTTTTTCCTCTTTCCTGTCCCTGATAAAACAAAGTACCGCTTCTTCCACCGGCTTCCAGGTTGCCGGAATGATATCTCTGGCGTTTTTCATCCTATAAACTTAACCTCCACACTCTCTTGAATCAAGATTACTGATGAAGCTGTCAACCGCGTTGCCCACCGTGTATGGTCCATGTTAATCTCTAGCCCAATTATGGCAGAACGTAGTAAAGCCGTCCGTAATATCGGCATAATGGCACATATCGACGCAGGTAAAACAACCACTACCGAGCGTATTCTTTTTTATACTCATAAAAGTCACCGTATCGGTGAAGTGGATGAAGGCACTGCAACAATGGACTGGATGACCCAGGAACAGAACCGGGGTATCACCATTGTATCGGCGGCAACCACCTGCATATGGAACGACACACAGATAAATATCATTGATACTCCGGGACATGTTGACTTCACCGCAGAAGTGGAACGTTCTCTCCGTGTTCTTGATGGTGCGGTAGGTGTGTTTTGCGCCGTTGGCGGTGTTGAACCTCAGTCTGAAACAGTCTGGCGTCAGGCCGACCATTACAATGTCCCCCGAATAGCCTATGTGAATAAAATGGACCGTATCGGTGCTGATTTTTATGCTGTTGTTGAAGAAATCAGGGAAAAGCTCAAAGCTGTCCCCCTCCCCCTTTCCCTCCCTATCGGCGTGGAATCGGCGTATGAGGGGAATATCGATCTGATTAAAATGCAGGAAGTTCATTGGGATCTTGATACTGAAGGAGCTGAGCTTCGATTCTCTGATATACGTGAAGAGCATCGTGAAATAGCC
>QNBK01000005.1 GCA_003644105.1 Spirochaetota bacterium
AACGGTATTCCTCAGCCCCTTGGCAAGAATGCAGATTCAATGAAGACTCGCTCTTATGTTCGATCATTCCATCGGTGAATTGATATCCCTCGGAGCCGTTCTGGGTTGGACTATCTCCGCCCTGGTTTTTGAAAGCGCCGGTAAGCGTATCGGATCCGTACCGGTGAATATTATCCGCCTGATGATGGCGGCCCTGATTATTTCCCTGATAAATACCCTTCGTGGGATAACACCCTGGCCGGAAGGGATAGGTACGGCCGATACCCTCTGGCTGCTTGCCTCGGGTTTTGTCGGTTTTTTTCTGGGTGACCTCCTCTTATTCCGCTCCTATCTCATCATCGGTTCCCGTATGGCGATGCTGATGATGAGCCTTTCCCCCCCTATCTCCGCAATTCTGGACCGTATCGTATTCGGAACCCGTCTGGCCCCGGGAGACGGGGCGGGAATGGCTCTCACCATGGCCGGAGTGGCCCTGGCTGTCAGCGGGAAAGGCAGGATTAAGTCAGCTGATAAAAAGGCTGTAAGCAGCCGGAACGCAAGGTTGATAGGTCTCCTTCTGGCATTCGGCGGGGCGGCGGGTCAGTCAGGAGGAATGATACTGGGTAAACTCGGGATGAGCGGCCACGATCCTCTGGGATCCACATTCATCCGAACCTTCGGAGGTATGGCCGGTTTCATTCCTCTTATCCTGGCAACCGGAGCTTTTGGTCGGGTGGTAAAAGGGGTAAAAGACAAACCCGCCATGCTGAGACTGGGAATCGGGGCCCTTGCCGGGCCGGTTTTCGGTGTCAGCGCTATCCTGCTGGCCATGCGCTACAGTCCGGCGGGGGTGGTTTCCGCCATTACCGCGATTGTCCCTATTACCATTATTATTCCTTCAATCATTTTTCTCAAAGACCGGGTAACCCTAAGGGAAGTATTCGGCGCTGTGGTTGCCGTGACCGGTGTGGTGGTGTTGATTATCACCTGAAAAGAAACTGAGAAACGGCTCAGTCGAGAATAAGAATCTCCACCCTGCGGTTGGCCGCCCGGCCTGCCTCACTGCCTTCATCAGCCGCCGGTTCATCAGAACCCGCTCCCCGTATATAGAGCTTCCCCGGTCCCCGCCGGCCATCGGGAAAAAGCACTGCGGCCACCGCAGCTGCCCGTTCTTCAGAGAGCGTTTTCCGCCCCTGCTCAGTTCCAAAATGCGCCGTATGCCCTGTTATCAGAATATCCCGGCCGGGGTATCTCTCCAGCAGGGATTTCAGAGTTAACAGTCGGGATATCCTCTCTTCCGGAATTATCGCCGATTCCGGTTCAAACAGAACATTCGCCCCGTCTTCCAGGCTCAACAGCACACCCTCACCCACCGGAATCACAGTTATTCCCGCCGTCCCCGGTGTACTGTTCAGGCTCCGGCGTAAAGAGCCGCTCACCTCTTCCCGGTTCAACTCCATGGCAGATCTGTAGCTTACCTCCTGATGCCCCCGGAACTCCTGAACCACCCCGTTTGACATCATCATGAGAAACTCAAAATCCTCGCTCCTGGATACCGGATGCCCCTGTTCCACATCCCAGTACAGATTCTGCTCCGAACGGCCGCTTACAAATCTCACCGGCTCCCCGGGACCGGTTATCGGCAGATAAATGTTGTATCTGATGAGGATACGGGCCAGGGTTTTACCGTCACTTAGAATATTTTCAATATATTCGTATGAGGCCGGAATTTCTCCCCTGTAGGGACCGGCCTGCCTGCCGCTTATTCTGAAAAGGTGGACTTCCTCGGCATCTGCCGTCCAGGAATCCCCGGGTTGAACTGGATACTCCGGAAATACCGGAATATTGCGAAGCACCGGCCGGGCCGCATCTGCCGGTACGTCCATTCTACCCCGGGCATCCCTCTTCAGTCTCACATTCTCGGAACTCACCCATTTCAGGAAAGACGGTAAACCGTTAATCCGCTCCTCGGTGCGGAAAGTTGTATCCAGAACCGCAGTTCCTTCACCGTCCTGCCTCACATCCCGAATGATGGAAACCGAGGATTCACCGATTACCGCATCATGGGAAAAAATTCCGTTGATGAAAACTGATTCATTCACCACCGACTCGGCGTGGAGAACTTCCCCCTTCTCCTGCCGGAACTGCAGAAGTACAGGCTGTGGTTTTTCTGTTGTTTCCTGGGCTTGAAGAGTTGAAATAGAGAAGAGAATAAGGACAACGACTGAGGAAACTATGGATTTGAAATAAATCATGATATCAGCATCGGCAGAACGGGCGTTTCAGAGTAGACGGAATATCGTGTATCTTGAGCTGTAACCTGATGGGTTATTAATGATTATTCCTGCTTTTCAGCCATCTATTCAAGGATTCCTGACTTTCCTGAGACCTATGTCCTGCAATGATACCTTCAATACTCAAATCCTCATCCAGATCTTCCCAGTGTATCCCGGAGCCATTCCCAATAAAACGTAGATTACTTCGCTCTATTTCACTGGCGAGATAAAGACGCGGATACCAACTGAGAGGCAAGGAAACTGTCCTGCCATCATCCAAACCTACGACAAGCAGCTCATCAGAAATATTCACAGATACTGCATTTGCTACTTCAATTTCAGTCATTAAAGAACTCATTCCAACACCTCACAATCAAATTATGATTCTTTTCCACATGTTTGATTATTCTATTGATTTCCGGATTTGAAAAACCACGGCTCTTTTGTAATCGTAGTGGAGAAATCCAAAATTTTGCCGTTGCGCCACCTTTTTCAACATGTATATGAATCGGTTCGGCTATATCGCTGGAATAAAAAAAGAATCTATATCCATCTATTTGGAATACCGTTGGCATAAAACAAGTATACTGCGAGCATGAGGAAAAGCAAATTGATGAATTCGTCTTCAGATATATTGCATTTAATACCTGTAGAAAGCACAGAGTACTGGCAGGAGATGGAAAAGAACCGCATTGGAAACCTATTAGCCGGAGCTTGATTAAAAGCCGGTTTAACTCAATCTCAGATGGCTGATGAGTTGGGAATACGCCAGAATATGGTAAGTGACTACGAACGGGGGCGGCGAACCTATTCCGATGCTATGGCAAAACGGATCAGTAAAACACTTTCTGTCAATGAGGAACATATTCGGTATGGAAACAGAGAGTAATAAAGCAACCATCTTGAGCAACCTGAAATATCGCCTAAGCCTTGTTCCCCTTCACAGCCTCATTCGATTTCCCCAGGACAGCCAGTGCACCGGCACCTCTGGAAAACAAAACACTCAAATACAGACTTTCAACGACACAAAGGGCGGTAATACGCTTGGAAATCACCTCACCAGTCATCGACTTTGCAAAGACGGCAGTTTGTAGAACTATGTCTGATTTTTTAGCCAGAGGAGATACAGGAAAGTTGGTAATTCCAACTACCGCTGCCCCTGAATCATGGGCTAATTTACAGACATCAATCACCGGTTTACTGTGGCCGGAGTGAGAAATAGCAACAACCACGTCCCCCTCTTCCAGCTGAGATGCATGGATGAGCTGAAGATCGGTATCCAGGCTGAAATAACTTGATACACCAATACGCATAAACCGCTGCTGGGCTTCCTGGGCAACAAGGGCCGCATCTCCGATACCGGCAAAGAGTATTCTGCCTGCAGAACAAAGAACATCGGCAGTCTTTTTATAGGCTTCTTCATCCAGCATCTCAAGGGAATCTTTCAAAGCCCGAATTGAAGCCTCAAACACCTTCCGGATCAGAATACCCGGTGAATCACCCGGAAAAACATCGTCATACTCGTATACTGCATTGTTTTTACCTATTGCAGAAAAATCCACCTTCAATTCCGGATAACCTTCATACCCCAGCCGTCTGGTTAATCGAACAATCGTAGCTTCACTGCAGCCCGCACGGCCGGCAAAATCCACGATGGTAAGCCCGGCAACATCATCGGGAAAATCCAGAATAAAATCGGCGGCTTTTCGTTCGGCACTTTTTAAGGTTCCGTATACGGCCTGTAGATTAAGTACACAGTTATGGGGAATACGGGTGAAATTTTGTTCATTCATAGGCGATACGTCGATTAACCTCTTTTAATGCGGGATAGATAAGGCGGTATGTTTCCAACCGGCTCCGATAGATTTTAACCCGCCCGGACTGTGGTTCGATAGTCTTTTCACTACGGGCAATTCCTGCAGCAGCTTCAGCGGGGTCCCAAATACCTGCAGCAGCTCCTGCCAGAATGGCGGCCCCCAGGCTCCCTGCCTCATGGTTCTTCGGCACTATAACCGGCCGGTTCAGAATATCGGCCTTGAGATGAAGCCAGGGCAAAGAAGAGGCTCCCCCGCCGGCTGCAATTATTTCATTCACTTCAAGACCAGCACCCTCCATTGTTTCCAGATTCATTGCCAGTTCATATGTAAGAGATTCAAGTATGGATTTAGCCACATCATGCCGGTTGGTATCCATTGTGAGCCCGATCAGAGCTCCCCGGGAATCCATGTCGCACCAGGGAGTTCCGCTGCCGTTTAAGTGGGGCAGAAAGAAGAGTTTTGTAGGATCGGCGGGCATTCGTTCATCAAGGAGTTTATAGGCACTCACGCCTGTTTCAGCAGATTTCCGAGTTTCCGCATCGCAGAAATTATCCCGGAACCACTTAAGGAGAATACCTCCCACATGATTCAAACTGAAGGTAAAACGCATCTCAGGAAGTGTGTAGGAATATTCAGGGTAAAATCCTTTATAGAAAGCATCCCGGTTCCCGGCCTTCTTGAAAGCACAGGAGAATACCTCTGCAGTACCGGTGGAAGCGACCCCCCGCCCGGGACCGGTTACACCGGAGCCCAGAGCCGCACAGGGCTGATCATGCCCACCGGCCCCGAGTATAACTTTTTCTGACATACCGGTATACTCAGCCACCTTCGGTGCAAGGGTTCCCACAGGAGATCCCGAAGGGACAACTTCAGAAAAAAGACCGGGATTCACATCCAGTGCATGGAGTATTTCTTCAGACCATTCACCTTTTTCAATATCCCAGGCCATGGTGCGGGACGCCATGGTAAGGTCGGTTATCCCCGGAGCCCCCAACTTCCCCAGGATAAAATCAGCGTAAGTGGTAATTCGGCTGGCAGAATTATAAACCGCAGGAGAGATATCACGAAGAAGAAGAATTTTGGTAAGAGAATTCATGGGATGGGGACGCATTCCGGTAAGATTAAATAAATGCCGATCCCCCAGAATTCGGGCACAGCGGTCTGCCTGAGCCGCGGATCGGTAATCCATACCCAGAATGGCCGGGTAAATGGCCTTACCGTTACCGTTAACAGGAATAATCGCATCCCCCTGCACCGACAGGCTCAAAGCACCGATACTGGAAGAACCGGCCTGAGATGCAGCTTGCCTTATCACTTCAAGAGCAGCCTGCCAGACCGCTTCGGCATCCTGCTCGGCTTTTCCATGGGAATCGGTATCAACACCGTACTCCCGAAAGGAGAATCCCAGACGCTTTCCATCCTGGTTTATTACCTGAGCCTTGCAGCCGGTAGTCCCGATATCCAACCCCATTAAATTCATGAGGAATCCAAGCGGTCCTGAATCCGCCGGGCCAGTTTAATGTTGATTTCACTCATGTTATTTTCCTTTCTTGAGAAACTTAAGGTTTAACAAGTATTTTTAGAGCCTTACCGGTTCCGGCAGACTTAAAGCCTTCGTTGATATCGTCCAGTGAAACTGTTTTTGTGAAGTACAGTTCCGGACTGAGTGCCTTTGTTCGTATGGCCTCAAGGGCTTTTAAATGATGTCTGGTTTCATAGGAAAAAGCACCGACAACTTCCAGTTCATCATAATGAATTGTGTTACTGTTCAGTTGCGTCATCGGGGCCGTTTTAGGTACACCGCCAAAAAGAACAACACGCCCCCTCTTTCTCACCGATTGAACAGCCTGCTCCTGAGTTGCCACCACCGGATTGGCGCAGATTGCCAGATCCACACCCAGTCCATCGGTTAACTCCCGAACCCTGGAGGGAACATCCTCACTGGAAGCGTCAATAATAAAATCAGGATGAAATTTCTCCAGAGATTCAAGGCGTCTCAAGTTTCCCGAAATTATTATTTTTGCGGCTCCAAGAGCCCGGGCCGCTTCGATGTGAAGGCAGCCGATAGGGCCATCCCCGAGAATCAGGATACTGTCTCCCAAACCGAATTGAGCGCGCTCCAGGCCTGCAATAACCGATGAGGCGGGTTCAGACAGACAGGCGGCCTCCAGACTCACACCTTCAGGAATATGATGAAGAAACCCCCTGCTTAAAACAAAAGCCGGAATATGTATATATTCGGCAAATCCGCCGGGCCAATGGGTCCCGATCATTTTATGATCGTTACATAGATTCACCCATCCTCTTTTACAGTAATAGCATTCTCCGCAGCTCACATCCGGAGCCGCGGCAATCCGGTCTCCAACTTGATATCCTGTAACCTCAGAGCCGACTTCATGGACAACTCCGCTGAATTCATGACCCATTACCTGACTTTTAATACCGTGCCGTAATCCATTGTAGTAGTTACGGATATCTCCCCCGCAAATCCCGCATGCATAAATCTTTATAATTATGTCCCCAGGCCCGCATTCAGCCAAAGGCATTTCCCTGACAACAAGTTTCTCCAAGCCTTCAAACAATGCTGCTTTCATTTTATCTCATCCCCTTCCGACAATCGTTTCCCCACGGCTCCCCCCGGGTGAATTACGGCAAACTGCTCCCGGGAGTACCCGGTATAGCGCATCAGGGCGATACAGACAGCATCAAATACGGCAATAACTGCCATGGTGCTGGTGGTTGCCAGCATATTGAACTCATCAGCTTCCTTTTCCACTTTTATAATAAAAGGAAGGCTGCTGTGTTTTGCCAGTACAGAATCAGGATTCTCAGTCACCCCGATAACAAAGACACCTTTCGACTCCAGGGCCGGGAGAAGATTAAGGATTTCACCGGTTCCACCCCCCTTTGAAATCAATATAGCCACATCACCCTTCTGAACCGAACCCAACGCACCATGCACCGCATCACCGGGGTCCAGAAAATAGGAAGGGCATTCAACACAGGACAACGAGTGGGCAATCTTCTTTGCCGCCGCACCTGAGGTTCCGACTCCTGCTGTAACAATCCGGCCGGAGCATGATGCGATAGCCTCAACTACACCGGAAAATGCAGCATTATCAATTGTGTGCTCCAGGCTCATCAGAGCTTCAGCCCCTGTTTGCCAGACATACCGGGCCGAATTCCGAATTTCCTTTTCTTCCATACTACTTCCTTGTTTCAAGAATACCAGGTATCAGCTTATTCTGAGAGACACATTATGTAAATCAATTTTTCATATTTTAATTCTTTAAACAAAATTATCAGCACCTATATAACGATTTAAGGTATATAAAGTTATTTACTGGATATTTTACGCCATATTGGAATATGTATATTGAAATCTTTGAACTGAATATCATCGGAGAATCTCTTGGAAAAGAATAATGCTTCGGGGCCGTCAGGGGTATGGGATGGTACGTTTCAACGTAGCCGATATCATAGGATGGAAACTGTACCGGCACAGTTAATGATTGTTTTCCCATAAATATATGTTAATCTCATCATAGATATGTATTCACTGTTGATTGCAGATGATGAAGAGCTCGTACGCCGGGGCCTGGCAGAAACCCTTGATTGGGAATCTCTGGGCTTCCGGGTTACCGGTACGGCAAAGGATGGAGCTGAGGCTCTGAATATTCTGGACAGGGACGGGGCCGACGTAGTTCTGGCCGACATCCGGATGCCGAATCTGAACGGTCTTGATATGGCAGCCCGCATTCGTATTCAATATCCGAAAACCCGGGTAGTTATCCTTTCCGGTTATGATGATTTCGAATATGCCCGGAATGCTATTGAGCAGGATGTTTTCAGTTACCTCCTCAAACCCTTGAAAGAGGAACGTGCGGTAGAGGTTTTCAAACAGTTAAAAAAGACTCTGGATCTGGAAAAAAAAGATTCTGTAGACCTGCATAAAGGAAAAACGATCCGGCTTCAGGGAGTACTCCGGAAAATATTCAATACAGGAGAAGGCAGCGAAGAGATTCTTGCTATCCTCGGGCAGCCTTATCCCGGTGGAATCGTGATGATGCTCAATCCCGGCTTTAATAATACGGATATTACAGAAAATAATAATCGTTATAGAATCCTTCCACGGTTTCTCGAATCCCTGGATGGATTATCTGAAAACACCATCGCCACATCTCTGAATGAAAATCGGATAGCCGTTCTTTTGATATCACCCCTCACTGAACTGGAAAACTCCGTTGAACATACTTATCAGGAGATCTGTCGCCGTGGGCAGGAATACGGAGGAATGAACTTTACAGCAGCTGTGGGGAAACCGGCAGAGCATATCGAAGATATTGCCCGATCGGGTTCAGAAGCCCGGGCACTGTTGGGTCATGCATTGTACCTCGGCAAGAACAGGCTGATTAAAGAAAAAGATACACAACATGAACATGTTCTCAACCTTCCGGACTTCCAGAGAGAAGCCGGTCGTTTTACCGATATCATGTCGTCCCGGGATGAAACCGCCCTCATTGCCCGAACCGACAGGATTTTTTCACTTATGAGAGAAGCCCACCCCAGAGACACAACACCATTGAAAACCTGGTTCCGAAATTTCTTTTATTCCCTGAACCTTGTACTTTCTGAGAGAGGTTTTGCATCCGAGGCTGTACTTGGAAATCTCGAAAGTCTCATTGATACTCTGGCAATGGCCCGGACAATCGGAGATATGAGAGATATTTTTTACAACCAGGCCCTTTCAGGACTCGAAGAAACCTCAAAAACCTCTGATAAATCAGGACACCGTGTGGTCAGATATACAATTGAAGCATTGCAGTCCCGGTTTTCAGAAAACGTGGGCCTTGATATCATTGCCGATGAACTGAATATCAGCAGCCCATACCTGAGCAGACTGTTCAAATCTGAAACAGGTGTGAATTTCAAAGAGTATCTCACCCGTCTGCGTCTGGATAAAGCCAGAGAACTGCTCCGGGATACAGGGTTGAGAGTGTATGAGATAGCCGATGCCACGGGGTATCCTGATCAAAAGTACTTCAGCGAAATTTTTAAAAAACGTACCGGTATGACACCCAGTGAATACCGGGTGGAAGTAAGACCACCGGGATGATCAGAAGAATCTCAACAAAACTGATGTTGGCCTACGGAACCCTCTTTGCCGTTCTGCTGATATTATCAGGGGTGTTTCTCTATGCCCGGGTAAGTTCACTGATTACAGAAAGGGTAGACAGCGATCTATCCTCCACCGCCGATTTTATTAAAACTATCGTAGAGCTTCGAATTGAGAACAAGAGAGATGAGGTTAGAAAAGATCTGATTGTTGCCGAGCATTTCCTGATGAACTACCTATCGATACAACATGGTGAAACAAGAAAAATCGCAGCGGTGGATTATCTCACCGAAAAAGCTCAACCTGTCACTATTCCCACCATGGAATTAAACGGTATACCGGTTTTTGCAAATAGAAACCTGGTTGACCGGATAAGTGAGAAAACCGGCAGTGATATTACCTTGTACCAGCGTTTACCCGAAGGACTTGTCGCTGTAACCACAACAATCCTGGATGAAAGAGGAACTCGGGATATCGGCCGCCTGATACCGAACGGATCTCCCTGGGATATTCTGGTGAGGCGTGAGGGGACATTCTACGGCCGGGATTATTTCTCCAGGGAATGGTACTTCACAGCATGGAAGCAGGTACTGAATGAAGAGGGTGAGGATATCGGTGCCATTTTCATCGCCCAGAAACAGGTGGATTTACCCTTGCTGGAAGAAGAACTTGGCGCTATAACAGTCGGCAGGCAGGGGTTTCCTTTTGTTCTTGACACCCTCAGCAAGGTAATCATTCATCCGGATTTAAAAGGCTTATCATGGTCTCAATCACCGGCATTTGTGGAAATGATATTCAGAAAGAATGGCCGAATAGAATACGAATCGATAGATTCGGATGGTAAAAACAGGGCTCATATAGCATTTTTCCGCTTTATTCCCGATATGAACTGGGTTCTTGTCGTCGGTTCCTACAAGGATGATTTTTACGACGGCCTTACCACCCTTAGAAACATGATACTGATGGTATTCGGTGCTGCCGGAATAACATCAATACTGATATCCCTGTTTCTGGGGCGCCGGATCAGCAGACCCATCGTTGATGTATCCGAAAAACTTGCAGAAATTGCCATGGGAGAGGCAAACCTGGAATCCAGGCTGGTTGTTCCAAGTGGTGATGAAGTGGGCCGTCTTGCAGGGTACTACAATACTTTTGTGGCAAAACTGCGAAATCTGCAGGAAATGGAACACCGGGGTGTGGAAGTCCGTTTACGGGATTCTCAGATGAACGCCTTACAGGCCCAGATCAACCCCCATTTTCTGTATAATACCCTTGAGACCATCCGGTATATGATAAAACTCAATGACGATAGAGCACCGGAGATGATAAGGCTTCTGGCCGAGTTGTTCCGAATCAGTCTCGGCAGTGACAGTAATATCACGACAGTTCGCCGGGAACTGGAACATATAGACCTCTACATGTCCCTTCAATCCTTAAGATATGGAGGCCGATTTACCCTGATAAAAGATGTTGAACCCGATATTCTTAATCTCTACACAGTGAGATTCATACTTCAGCCCATTGTTGAGAATTCAATTCATCATGGTTTTGAACCTAAGGAGGGTCCGGGTACAGTGTCGATTTGCGGATCCAGAGAAGCTGAACGAATCACCATATCGGTATCTGATAACGGTGTAGGAATGGATTCAGAAGCTATAAAAAATCTAAATTGGCAGCTTTCAGGCAGGGCCTCTGGAGAGCAGCATGTCGGGTTAAAGAATATTCACGACCGAATCCATCTGCACTTCGGTGAATCATACGGGATGCATGTCGGGGAAGTACCCGGAGGTGGAACCATTGTAACCCTTGAACTCCCTGCCCTTGAGTGGGAACCACGATCATTCCACGCTTGGGATGATACCAAGTACGCTTTTCTTGAAAATGATTAATACAAAACTTGTTTCTTACAGATTTTTCCATAAAATGATAAGAAAACTGAAATTTTAATAAAAACTTACCCCTTTCAAGCTGCTTCTTGAGGGCTGATACTGATTTATCAAACCAAATAGGAGAAAGGTAAATGAAAAAAATTCTTATCTTTGCCATCGTAGCGGCACTCATTGCACCGGCTGTCTTCGCCAACGGCGGATCAGACAAAGCAGATGACGGAATCACAATTGCATTCTGCTTCCAGGATCTGGAAACAGAATTCTGGGTTGCCGGACATAGCGCAATTACAAACACCCTGGAAGCTCAGGGAATCAAGGTTATTGAGAAAAATGCCAATGAAGATGCAAATCGTCAGCTCGAACAGGTAAAAGATGTTATCGTTCAGGGCGTAGACGGCGTTATCATCATCCCCCAGGATGGAGAAAGTGCCGTAACCATAGCCAAAGAATGTAACAGTGCCGGAGTACCCATTGGTGTATTCAACCGGCCCCCGGCAGACAAAAGTGCCGACGCTCTTGTTGTCGTTGCAAATAATGAAGCCATTGCAGAACAGGCTGTTGAGTACATCGCTCAGGAAGCGATGAAACTCGGCCGGAAAGTAACCCCTGCAATCATGGTTGGAGACTTGGGCGATCCTAATGCAGTCGGCCGCCGGAAAGGTTTTTACAATGTTATCGATAAGTACCCCGATCTCTGGACCGGTGCCCCCATTGAAATCCCCACCAAATGGGATTCCAATACCGCACTGGCCAACCTTCAGAGTGCCATGCAGGCCAATCCTGACATCGACTTCCTCTTCACTTCTTCAGACTTCCTCTATCCGGTTATCAAATCAGTTTTAGCCCCTCTGGGTAAATGGCAGAAAATCGGCGATGATAGCCATATCCTTCTTGCCGGTCTTGACGGTGATAAGACAGCTTGCAGCCTGCAAAAAGACGGTTATGTGGATGCTACCGGAGTTCAGGACGTTTATGCCGAAGCTCAGATGCTTCTTGATGCTATGCTGGCCGCTATCGAAAAAGGTGAAAAAACACCTAACGAATGGTTGTATGATGATGGTTTCGCACTCACCCAGGCCAATATGGGTGAGCGGGAAATGGATATGTGGGGATGTAAGATTCTCGCAGGTGAATAGTCTGGTATAATGCATTCGTTAATTTGAATTACAGCTCCGGGTTGGGATTATCCTTCCCGGGCTACCCGGCCCGTACAACTATGTGCGGGCCGGATTATTATCTTAAGGTATTCCTTTTTATGGAGTACAAGTATCAGGAAAGTCTAAGAGAGGTGTATAAAGGTGTCCAAGGTCGATCAATTGAATACCGGCCGGGTTGGAAATGTGAAGATATTGGGAAGAAAGATTCTTCTCTCAGAATTTTTCGTTCTTTATCTTACTGTTTTTTACCTGCTTGTTTTATTTCCATTTATTCCTCGGGTATTCAGTCCCTACAACATTAAAAATGTGCTATCAAATACCTGGCCTCTTCTGGTAATTGCCATCGGCCAGACATTTGTTCTTATCACTGCAGGAATCGACTTGTCACAAACCTCAGTAATGGCTTTATCAAGTATATTCGGCGCTGTTATCATGACCTCGGAAGCGGACCCCGCATTATTATCTAAGAGCCCGCTCTGGGGAATAATGCTCTCAGATAAAGGCGGCTTGTTTGCCGGTACATCGGCAGCTCTTCCAGTCGGCTTGCTGGTAATGATGGCAATAGGGATTATGATCGGATTGATTAACGGCTTTTCCGTTGCAAAACTCCGTATGCCCCCTTTTATTGTTACCCTTGTATCCCAAATGTTTTTTGCCGCTGTTGCTATCTGGCTTTCTAAAAGTGAAAATATCCGGCACCTCCCTGAAAGTTTCAGCCGTCTGGGCCGGGGAAATTTCGGTCCCATACCAATAGCCCTTATTATTGCCGTAATTATCGCCGTTTCAGCACACCTGCTGATGAGCCGTACCCTGTACGGACGGAGGTTGTACGCAACCGGCATCAACCCCCGGGCTGCCCGAATTTCCGGTGTCCCCACAACTAAAATTATCATTGCAGCCTATGCCCTGAGTGGATTCTGTGCAGCAGTAGGAGGAATCCTGTATTCAGCACGTTTGGAACAAGGTCGCCCGACTTTAGGAAATACACTTCTTCTGGATATCATCGGGGCCAATGTCATCGGAGGTATCAGTCTGGCCGGAGGTAAAGGGAAGGTTCTCTGGACCGTTTTCGGTGTCGTGTTCTTTATCTTTCTCTCCAATACATTAAATCTGCTGAACCTGAAGTTTTTTGTTATTGATATAGTTAAAGGATTGGTGATACTTCTCGCCGCGATTCTGGATGTAGTCCGTTCACAATTAGCTTTGCGGTATTCGGGAGGTAAGGTGTAATGGGAATCAAACTCAAGTTCAACAACATCCAAAAACACTTTTTCGGCGTTACAGCACTGGATGGAGTTTCCTTTGAAATTGAAGAGAAGCATACCGTCGGTCTGATTGGTGAAAACGGTGCCGGCAAATCCACCCTGATGAATATTCTCGGTGGTGTACTGCTGCCCGATGGCGGTAATATGAGCCTGGATGGAGATGCATACCTCCCATCCAACCCCCGGGATGCAGCCCAACGGGGTGTGGCCTTCATACATCAGGAACTCAATCTTTTCACAAATCTGTCTATCGCAGAGAATATTTACATCAACAGTTTCCCGAGTCTGAAAAAAACACCTCTGATCGACAAAAAGAAAATGAACGATTCCCTGAAATCCCTTTTAAAGTCACTGGACCTGAATTATTCACCCTCTACAACGGTAGAAAATCTGGCTCCCGGAGAACGGCAGCTTGTGGAAATTGCCAAGGCCCTTCATTCAGACGCTTTTCTAATAATTTTCGACGAGCCGACAACGTCCCTGACAGCCAGGGAAACAGAGAAACTCTTCACGATACTGGACCAGCTGCGCTCTGAAGGCCGTACCATCATCTATATTTCCCACATATTAGGCGAAGTGAAGCGTATTACAGACGACGTCATCGTTCTTCGGGACGGGAAAGTAACCGGTAACAGCGAAACCGGGTTGATTGAAATACCGGAAATGATAAACCAGATGGTGGGACGGGAAAGTGACAATCTGTTTCCTGAAAGGTCAGCAAAACCCAAAGATTCTCCCATTCTTGAAGTAAAGAGTTTATCTCAACCCGGTATAGTCGGGAATGTTGATTTCAGCGTTCATGAAGGGGAAGTACTCGGGGTTTTCGGGCTGATGGGCTCCGGCAGAACAGAAATGGCCAGAATGCTTTTCGGAGTTGATACCTACCGTTCAGGATCCATCAGTATTGATGGGACACCGCTGCCCAGAAACAGTCCGCAATCCTCTATTGAACGGGGCATGGCCTTTGTAACCGAAAACCGCCGGGAAGAAGGCCTTCTGATGAATGTGGCGATTACAGAAAATATCGGACTTGTCAGTCTGCCGGACTATTGCCGGAATCTGGTAAAATGGGTGGATGCCAAAAGAATGAACGAAGAAGCCGGTATTATCGGCGATTCCTTAAAACTCAAAGCCTCGGACATAC
The DNA here is from genome assembly GCA_003644105.1 of Spirochaetota bacterium. GTDB lineage: Bacteria > Spirochaetota > Spirochaetia > DSM-2461 > DSM-2461 > UBA2779. The sequence continues at coordinate 14,644 of QNBK01000005.1, forward strand.
GCCGGCAGCCGGCTATGAGCCTGAGCGGAGGAAATCAGCAGAAAGTAGTTATAGGGAAATGGCTTATGACAAAACCCAGACTCCTGATAATGGATGAACCCACCAGGGGTATCGACGTCGGAGCCAAATATGAGGTGTACAGCATCATGGACCGTCTGGCTGCCGATAACTCGGGAATCCTCTTTATTTCCTCAGAAGTTGAGGAGCTGATAGGAATTGCCGACCGAATTGTTGTAATGAGTCAGGGAGAAGTTGTAAAGGTATTTGAAAAGAAAGATTTTGATGTAACAGCCCTGATGGCCGCAGCATTCCGGGAGGCTGTAGCATGAAAGACCGCAACTGGCAGAGATTCATTCTCAAGAACACAACCTTCATATTATTTGTACTGCTCTTCCTTATTTTCGGAATACTCGCTCCGAGGTTTCTGTCCTTTAAAAATCTGGAGATTATCCTGTCCAACAGTTCCTACATAGGAATCATCGCCGTTGGTATGACTTTCGTCCTCCTCACCGGCGGTATCGATCTGTCGGTGGGATCCACGATGTATCTTTCCGCCGTTTCCAGCGGTACACTGATTGCCGCAGGATGGCCCATTGCACCAACAATTGCCGTAAGCCTTCTCATCGGTATTGCAATGGGTTATGTCAATGCCCTGATTATCACAAGGCTTAAAATAGTCCCCTTTCTCGCCACCCTGGTTACCATGACCGTCGGTAGGGGTATGGGCCTTTTTGTCACTAAATCGGTACAGGTGGATTTCCCCGATTCCATCACCTTGATGAGCACCGTTAAAGTCTTCGGATTCATACCCCTGCAGATTTTCATCTTCGGACTGGTTGTTATATTGGCGATGGTATTTCTCCGCCTGACAAAAAGCGGTCGACAGCTGTATGCCGTTGGTAATGACCCCCTTGCAGCTGAACGTGCAGGTATTCAAACACGTCCGCTTATCACCAGCACCTATGTAATCAGCGGTTTCTTTGCCGCCCTGGGCGGATTTATATCCATCACCCAAATCGGCCGGGTAAGTGCCGGTTTCGGTTCCGGAGATGAGTTTGATGCCATTGCAGCAGCTGTTCTCGGCGGAGCCAGCCTGATGGGTGGTGTAGGCAGCGTTTTTCCCGGAACCGTCCTTGGTACCGTGATGATACAGATGATTCAGGCCGGTCTTGTATATACCGCTGTTGATATCTATCTGCATCCCATCGTGATGTCCCTCATCATTTTCTTTGCAGTTCTACTGGACAGTGTGCGTACGGGTCAATTGAAGAAGATGGAACGTCGAACCATAATGAAAATTACAAGCTGATGCGCATCTCAGCGGTTCTTTCTCTTGTAATTGCAGGTTTGCTGACCTCTTGCGCCGACAGGGTGGAAGTCTATTACTCCTCCAATCTGAATGGGAATCTCCTCGGATGTGATTGCCGGGGATATCCGGAAGCCGGCCTGGATAAGCGGGCCTGGTATCTGGATCAGAATCCCCTGCCGGAAGATGCTTTACTGCTTGATGCCGGTAACATTCTGGATACAGGCAGAGATCCGGTACTTACCGGTTTCATCCTGAAAACCTATGAAGAGTTGGGATATCAGGCCGTGGCAGTCGGAACCAACGAACTGGCAGACGGCCCTGGTGCCCTGATGAAGCGGGTTAAAGACGGATCTTTTATTTCCCATAATATTGTATCCGAATCTGAAGGAACTCCACTGACAGCAATGCCTCTTATACTTGAAACCAAAACAGGTGTCAAAGTGGCCGTGATATCCCTTGCAGACCCGGATTGGTTTAATCCATGGCTGGCTCGTTTTAACGGTGCCCTCAGTATCATAGATCCGGCTGCTGTCCTGGAGAAACAACAGAAAATGGCCGCAGAAGATGGTGCAGCCGCAATAGTACTTCTGGCCAATGGCAGTGAAGGTTGGATTCGCGGATTGATGGCAAATCAAGAGGTCAACAATCTCCAGAAATCACACTCCGCCATGACACCGGTTACAGCGGTAATCCTGGCAGGCGAAGAAAAACTGATTGAAGAGAATCTGCCAGGTGGTATTCCCCTGCTCTCACCGGGAGAAGAGGGAAACCGCCTTGGAATACTGAACCTAAAACTTCATGGCAGTAGAAAACCCGGATGGAAGAATGAATTTATTGAGTTTCACTATTTGGGTCTCGGTGATGAGACTGTAGCTGCCCGGGGAGCCGAATACGCCGAATACCTTGATTCCAGGAGATAAGAATGCCTGCACAGTTGGAAGGATTAAAGATTGCGGTTCTGCTGGAGCGCGGCGTCAATGAAACGGAGTTCCATTACAGCAGGCTGAGGATGAAGGAAGCCGGCGCCGAAGTAATCGTTGTCGGTAACAATCAGCTGAACTATTCCGGTGAAAACCATGGTGAGGTAAATGCCGATATCACCATCAGTCAGGTTAAATCCGCCGACTTTGATGGAGTGATAATTCCAGGAGGTCTGGCTCCGGAGAAACTGCGTCAGAATCCCCTGGTTGTATCCTTTGTACGTGAGATATACGAGCAGGGAAAAGTCTGCGCTGCTATCTGCCACGGCCAGCAGGTTCTCATTTCAGCCGGAATTATTAAAGGGAAAGAAGCTGTTGCGGCATGGAGCATGGTGGATGATTTAATAGCAGCCGGAGCCAGACACAATCCTGACACCCGTGCAGTTCGCAGCGGTAATCTTGTTACATCCCGTTTCCCCTTTGATTTACCAAAGTTTATACCTCTGGTTCTCGAGGCCTTCGCAGAAATTGAGAATCGTCCGATTCCAGCGAGATATGGAAAAGGCCTGCAGGGGAAAACCTACGGAATTGTTATTGATGATGCTACAAATGATATGCAGGTTTTCTACACTCAATACCGGATCCAGGAGGAAGGCGGCACCCCCCTGCTGCTGGGCCGTCAGGAAGGATCCACAGTTCGATTGGGAAACCAAACCTGGGAATGGGCTGATAATGGCGGACATACAGCTCTGATTGATAAAGCTCTTGAGGATATAGCCCCCGTTACCTCCCACGACTTTCCCTATGAAGAAAAACTCAAAGCCGTTAAAGCCTCAGAGATTGACGGACTTATCGTTCCTGGAGGGTTGGGAACCTGGATGATCAGAGGTCATCAGGGACTCAAGAAATTAATCCAGCAGATTAATGCCGAGAACAAACCACTTATCACAATTGAGCGTGGAGCCAAAATATTACTTTCGGCAGACATATTAACGGGGAGAACCCTCACATGCAGTCCGGAAATGCGGGACGATCTGATTGCAGCCGGTTTTAATTATCAGGATAAACCCATTATCAGGGACGGTAATCTGATAAGTTGTCAGGGTACTGAAGACTTACCGCTATTGGGTAGACTCTGGATGAACGTACAGGAGTAAATAATGAAGTACAGTTACTTTCAACTCACCTTCGGACAGCAGGAAGCCTATTTGGAACCCCGCAAAAGTTACGAGCGCTTGAAGAGATTCGGGTATGACGCCATCGAAATATGTCCGCCAAAAGGCAGGTACGGTCTGGGTGTTTCCATTGAAAACTACCTGAAACAACACAAAGAACTGAAAGAAGAGTTCGGCCTTGAAGTATCCAATGTAAACGAATGCTGGGGTGAAATGTGGGATCCGTTCTCACCGGTCTATAAAACACTCACAGAGCAGAAAACTGCCGATCTGGCCGTTACAGAAACTTCCTCCACCATCGATTTTGCCGCTGAACTTGGAGCCTCTTCCGTTACCATTGCCGTAGCAATCCACGATAGCATCACAGCTGAAAATGCAGGGGAAGCCACCCTTGTAGCGGTGGATGCCTTAAAGAGAATGGGGAAATATGCCGCCTCCCGAAACATGAGGCTGGTATTTGAAGCCACCAATCACCTGGAGATGGGTAAGTTCGTCAACACCGCCTCCAACCATAAAAAACTTATCGAAATGACAGGCCGGGATAACATTGGGATACAGCTGGACTGGTTCCATGTTAATCTGGAAGAACTCAGCCCGCTGGAAGCCCTGATGGATGCTCAGCCCTACCTCTGGCACCTTCATTTCAGGGATTCCAACTCACTCACCCCTGGCTACGGCAAAAACGACTGGCCGTCCATTATGCGGGGACTCAAACGTACAGGTTATGAAGGATATTGTACCATCGAGTGTGCCCCCATGGTTCCCGATCCGGATACCGCTGCCAGAGACGGTATCGAATACTTAAAACTCATTGAACGATTTGCAGAATATCAGCTGCAGCCGGACTTCCCCAACGGATACGCCATATGAAACGAACCCTTTCTACCTTCGGCCCTGGTACAGCCGAAGTTCCCACCTTCAAGGAGGCAGGAGTAAGTGCCCGGCTAAGCCATGCTCCCGGCGATCCGGATAGTGTTTATCGACTGTACATTGAACGGGAAGGTTGTTCTGTCGAACTTTGCCCCTCTAAAGGGCTTTCAGTGCGGGATACCACCCTTTCAGAGCGGCAGATATTCTGGGATGCTCCCCTACCGAACCTCCCGGATCCCCTTGATATCAATCTGGCCGGCGATATGTTAATTAATGACAACCCGATGCCAGGTTCCACCTGGGTAGCTTATTTTGCAGCCCATGTGGAAATGCTGGGGCTTAAGAACTGGGGGATGGCCTGTAAGTCGGATGAAACGGAGCTGCTCTGCCTCCATGGAAATGCTTCTATGATTCCAATCAAGGAGTTGACAGTTGAATTATCCAATGGCGGGGCTGTAATCCAGGGGAGCTTTTTCATCCGGGATGCCAACGGTTGTTGGCCGCCATCCGGTTTACCGCCTTTATTCAAAGTGACAAAGCGTATCGAGCTCCTCCCAGGCCGAGATTCCCTGCTACTCACCGATACCATTAAAAACGTCTCTGATAAAGCACTGTTCCCCGACTGGGGATATCATGTGCAGCTGCGCCCGGAGCCCGGATGCCGATTCACTATTCCATCAGAATCAGCCCTGCCCAGAGGCGGCAGCAGACTACCCGATGATTACCAACTCTGGCATGAAGCACCAAATCCGCCGAAACGGGAAGAGAGAGGTTTTATTCATAAAGGAATCCGCTATGTGGCGCGATTCCCGGACGGTTCTCCCGGATGCGAAACCCTGCTGACTTATCCCGACGGTTCAGGTATCCGCTGCCTGTTACCGCCCTCCCCTTACCTGATGAGTTGGTTCTCCTGCGGTGGAGCTGATGACGATGAGTTTCTCTGGCCTGATGGTTCGAAGTGGCTGCACCGGAACTGGGACGGTGTCGGACCGGAAATCGGAGCCAGTTCTCTGGATCATGATGGTAATACCGATCCTGGAGTAACTGTGGAAGAGCTGAAACCAGGAGAATCGACTGTGCTGAATATTCTCATCGAACCTTTTTTTAAAAAAATTGATATAGGAGCAAATGTATGAAAAGAAAATACTCAGTTTTTCACATGAATGTTGGATCATGTTCCGATCGGTATTGCGGATCCTATGGACCTGCATTCTCACTGGGCCAGCTGCTTGATCGTATCCAGTCGATTGAGTTGATAAACGGTGTCGACCTCGTGGCCACGCCTGATTTAATGAAACAATCTGAAATCCTTGGACGGGAAATTTCTTCCAGAAATCTTCAGGTTGTGTCCATCGCTGCTGATATTTTTTCTCAGGAAAAATGGAAGAAAGGCTCATTCTCCTCTCCCGATTCTAACGTGCGGAAAGAAGCTGTAAAACATGCCAAGGAAGTTATGGACCTTACCGAATCTCTTGGCGGGACATTGCTCACAATCTGGCCGGGGCAGGATGGATATGATTATCTGTTTCAGACAGATTATGTACGGGCCAGAGAATGGTTCAGTGAAGGCATGGCAGAGCTTTGTGAGTATAAACCCGGTATGGAAGTTGGTTTAGAGTATAAGCAGAAAGAACCACGGACCCACTCTTTTGTAAATACCGTTGGAACAACACTCCTGATGGCCCAGGCTTCAGGTAAGGAAAACTGCAAGGTAATACTGGATTTCGGTCATGCTTTACTTGGATATGAAAATCCGGCTGAATCTCTGGCAATTCTCAGCCAGTACGGTAACAGACTCGCTCATATCCACATAAACGATAACTATCGGTTATGGGACGACGATATGATCGTTGGAACTGTAAGAGTTCATGAGTTCCTTGAATTCTTCTATTGGCTGAGGAAAACGGGGTATGAAGGATGGATTACTATCGATCAGTTCCCCTACAGGGAAGATGGTAAAGCTGCTGTCGAAGAAAGCGCCAAGTGGCTAGATTACATAGAGAGTCTTCTGGATTCCGCAAATATGGATGAAATCGAAAGCGTAATCCGTGAAAACGACGGTGTAGCATCCTCAAGATTAATGAGGAAGCTTCTTCAAGGAAGTTAAAGAATGAAGAAGCAGTGAGTTCATAATTCCCGCTGCTTCCTGCTTCATAAAAAGGATTATAAACAAAAAAACCTTGCTGGCGTATCAACATCATGGATTGACGGAGATTACATCTTAAAGTCAATTTTCTCTGACTCGCCATTTAAAAAGCGATTGATAAACGAACACTCATCCCGGATAAGATCTGACAGATATATCCAGAAATCTTTATTCTCCACAGTGTCTTTTACAATCTTTGGTGGAAGAAAGCGCTTCATTTCATAAATAAAAGAATCCCGCAGTGAAGGATCTTCAACTATTAATCTGCTCCGTTCATTCATCAGTTCCGAGAACTCCCCTATACCCCGTCCATGATCGTGTATTTTTTCAGGTATAAGCTTAATCGGCAGGGTAACTCCCTGCTGTTTCAGCCAAACGATGTCCCACAGGTCTCTGTTTTTCAACCGGTTGGGCCTCAGGGAAAAGGCCACAAGTTTATCCGCAAATATTTCTTCACGGCTTTCCGCCTGGAGAATAAGAGAGGAAGTACCCATATCAACCCCATAATGATTCTGTAATATCATTGGCTTCCGGTCGTAGCTGGGTACAGCACAAATATCAATATGAATTTTTTGAGCAGGAATATCTTTACTCAGGGGCTGTGTTACAACTCTAATCTTCCATGTATCAACATTACCGCTTTCTTTGTTCGGTTCACTCACTTCTATCTGCAATTCATATTTATTATGCAGATGTTCACTCAGTATTGCCCCGAAACCATCCAGTATTTCACGTTTAAATTCTTTTCCTCCAGAGAAATCAAGATCCTCACTCAGGCGATTGGATCCATAACAAGTCCGCAGGCAAGTGCCGCCAATAAACGTGAGCTCATTAAGCAGACCAAACGATCCCATTTCCCGCAAAATATCATGGTGCAGCAGCTCTTTTTCCACTACTATTTTCCTGGAGACCAAATCCTTCTGGTTCAACAAAGCTTCTGAAACCAGTTTATCAAACAAGCTCACGAATCGCCTCCATATCTATCAGATCAGTACCGCGTCTTGTATAAACCATATCCTGCAGAGCTAAAGCTACAGACGCACGCCAGAGCCGATTGTGGGAATCGTAACTTATTTGGGAAGCGGCTTCAGACTGTGATTTTTTTGTATGAACAAATTCTATATGACCAAACTCTCCACATTCAATAATACTGCTGCGCCCGGAACTCATTATTGCAATCCAATTTAAAGGTATTTGCGAGATTACTCCCGCATCACTTAAAACAGTTTCAAGGCTTAAATAATTAAAATAATCAGCACGTAACCGTGCGGCCGTATGGTATAAAACTGATCCTGAAGGGTAATTGACATTTGGATACAGATAGATTCCGCGGCATACACGTTTGAGTAGTCCATTTTTCCCCGAGCGGGCAAGCAAAGACTTAAAAGCCGAATAACTCAGCTCTGGCAGGATCGTCCTTAAATCGTTTAAAGAAAACAGATATCTTTCTTCATCAGCAAGAGATGCCAGTGTTTGTGTTAAGATCTTTACCGGCTGCATATTAATCCAAGTATACACTAAGTAACACATTTTGCAACTTTGTGTATACTTAAACCCATTAATTCTCAAAGCGACCCATTTGTAGCAAATATCCGAGCAGTGTATTAAACAATATCAAGAATCTAAACCTGTAATTATTTTAAATAGATTTTCAGCAACAGCCTCATGTCCCTTGTTGTTCAGATGGACAAGATCCTTATCATAAAACACCTTTTCATCCAGTAATCTATGTAAATCCAATAAGTTCAGATTATACTCATTTGCCATTTCAGCAACCTGTGGAACAATTTCATTCGTCAGAATCTCATCAAAAAGAACTTTATATGGATTCCCGGGAAAAATCCGTGCCGGGGTACACAGGATAACAGTTGGTCCGGATTTGAGATTTTTTATTCGTTCAATCATGATGGAATAATCCCTCCGGAAGTATTTCCCGTGAACCTTCCAATTATAATCCTTAGAATCATTGGCACCAAATTCCAAGTTAACAATATCAGGGTTGGATACAATTAAGGCATTAAACTTTTCGTTCATAACATAGGGATCGTCCATTGAGAACGTGACTGTGGTATTAAACCTTCCAAAGTTCATTACCTCATAGGACTTCCCCAGTAAAAACTGAAGGAAATATGTATATGGCGTATAATTCAGCTCTCCCGGCCAGCCGTCGGTATTACTGTCTCCCCCGCAGGAAATGCGAGTTTTTCTGTTTTTATTCATTATTCAGGATTTTTCATTCTATGTTATTCTGAACAGCCGGGCTGGTGTATCGATAAACATCCAGTGAAGGATCTCCTTAGCCCGGTCAATATCCATAACGCCTTTCCCTACAACAATGGACAAAGCCTTTGAAACATTTTCCCGGGCCATAGCCACATGACCGTAAACTCCGTCCACAAAAAAGTAGTCTCCTCCGAACGCACTGATTTTATTGGCGGGAACCAGATCCATCCATTCAACCAGGGCATTCACCGATGCTTCCGGTGAAATAATATGTGCCCAGGCCATGTCGATGTATACGTTAGGGAAATTCTTACTGATTACCCCCAGGGATTTTTCATAAGGATATCCGATGTGGAAAATATCAAACTTAACACCGGGATACTCAAGAAAAAGATTGATCATAAGCTCCGGGTTGGAATTATTTATCAGATTTCCATTACCTTCCTGAAGTCCAGTATGAAACTGGTATGTCAGCTCCCGATCTTCCGCCAGTTTCAGAATATGATGCATCATGTGGTCCTGAAACTCCCGTGGTAATACGGTTCGGGTAACATGCACACTTCGGGGGTGTGTCCCGTTCAGTAGTTCACAGAATTGAGCGTCCGCGATATTGTACGGAACTTTCTCATAACGCAGCGGCCTCTCATAGGCCAGGCCTGATTTCAGGCCGACAATCCCGAACTTCCGAATCGCTTCATCAAGATGGAACGCAGCAACCGTCTTCCAATCATCTAGTGAGTGAATCAAGATTCCGGCTTCTTTCCCTGCTTTCCGTATCCCCTGCATTGAATCGGGATTGATAAACCAGTCCATTCGAAAAACCGGTCGATAAAACGCTGTGTCGGGCGTTTCTTCCATTTTCTCAACAACTGTATCCAGTACGGACACTGAAATCCGGCTTTTTTCTTTCAGGACGTAGTTGTAATGACTTCTGATTCCTTCAGCGCTGGCTTTCCGGGCTTCAAGAAACTTGCTATTTAAGTCTTCAATTGTTTCCTTACGAACTCCATCAACATCATAGAGATCCCGGGCCGCTCGATCGAGAGACCGTGCATAGCCCGTGTTCTGTGCAGCAAACCAGTAAGGTTCCACAAGTTTCCAGCGTTCCATGAAACTGAGTTCTGATTCGGAATTCCGTACTAACTCCAGATTTTCAGGAGAAAGACCCGCAGAAACCAGATCGCAGGAAAAATACAACTGCAGCCAATCAGAGAGGACATCCCGTGGCTCATTGATCCAGATTTCCTCTCTCATCAGATGCTCATGAGTATCTATTATCTCAAGGCTCCATGAATAATCCAATAAATTGTCATATACACTCATATTTTCTCCCTATATTTCATTATTATTATCCTCTTAGCAACCTCCATTAATACTATTTCATTTAAGATTAGAATACCTCAACTGAATCATTAAGTGCACATAATAATCGATATTTACAATCAAAACAGGAGTAACAATATGCTATTATTTCATCTGTCAGTGCTTATACTTTTGACAGAATTAGAACCATAAGTCAATGCTAATCAGGAAGGTAGTTTTTCAATGATCGAAACTATTGGAACATCAATCAGAGATTTATACAAACCACGGCCTGGTAGACGGCTGCGAACATCCAGTTATGATAAAACCGGTGGCAACAGGGATTTTCTCCGAATAGAATCAGGAGAAAGTAAAATAATATTTAATACTTCAGGTGCTGGCTGTATTACCCATATTTGGTTAACCGTTATGGAAGAGGCAGACGGCAACGCACCCTTCTTACCAAGGAAAGTGGTACTTCGTATGTTCTGGGATGGAGAGTCTCACCCAAGTGTAGAAGCTCCCCTAGGTGATTTCTTCGGAATGGGACACGGTCTTACCAGAAACTATAGTTCTGCTGTACTTGCCATGAGCCCTGAGGATGGAAAGGCATTTAACAGCTTTTTCCCAATGCCTTATGAATCAGAAGGAAGAATTGAACTCCAGAATGATTCAGAAAAAACAATCCGTATCTATTATTATGTTGATTACGAAGGATACTCCAAACTTTTAGATAGCCCGTTACGGTTTCACAGTATGTGGAAAAGGGAGATTACCAAAGGAATCGCTACAGATTCTGACGACAATGCAATGCTTCTATTCTCAGGAAAAAATACCACTGGTAATAACAACTATGAGATTCTTAAGGCTGAAGGCAAAGGGCATTATGTAGGCTGCAACATGAATATTCATAACCTTCGAGCAACCAGGGAATGGAACTGGTATGGTGAAGGAGATGATATGATTTTCATCGATGATGAAAACTGGCCTCCAGTCCTGCACGGAACTGGCATGGAAGATTATTTCAACACTGCATGGTGTCCATCTCAGGAATATCATGGATTATATCACGGTATTCTTCTTAGCGGAGATGCCAACTGGTCAGGAAAGGTTTCGTATTATCGCTATCATATTCAGGATCCGATAATGTTTGATAGATCAATTCGTGTAACGATTGAACATGGTCATAATAATCAACGAAGTGATGACTACTCATCTACCGCATATTGGTATCAAACAGAACCACATATAACCTGGTCTAAAATACTAAATGTTACTGACAGGATGCCACTTCCGGACATTCTTCCATTCAACAATGACTCAATGAATAAATGTTTTGATTACTAATTGAATCTGATACTTTCTTAGATTTAATATTGCAGATATTATTCCTCATAAAAGACTAACTACTCAATGTTTTTCATCATTCAAAATGTTTATATAATTACACTTCAGCTCTATATATCCAAAACAAATTCACAAAGAATCTCTGCATGCAACAGTTTGATGGCCTTTGTTAATTAGATGTATTTTATCAATATCAAATAGAGAAAGATCATATTTTTAAACAAAATGCGAATGTATATCTATCAGAGATAGCTTCTTTTATTCAGCAATTCTTCGTATTGTTAGCGCAACTTCATTTTGCATAATCTGACAGATTAATTTAAAAGAATTATCAGGTGTTATTGGTACCGAAGTGTAAAGAAAATATATAGAATCTGGTCTAAGTTCAAAAAGTTATCAACCAATAAAATATAGTCTTTTTCAAAATCGACACCATGACTGGTCCAATTATATTCATTGCATTCATTGCCGCCAATCATGATAGTAACGATGTCAGGTTCAGATTTAATCGCCTTACGGTATACTTCGTTATCTACATACGGATCGTCCATAGGTAAAGTTGCTTTTGTATTGAACTTTCCAAAATTTATTATATTGTACTTTACTCCAAGCTTATCCTGTAGATATGTTGTATTTGGTGAGTAATTCAATTCATCTGGTTATCCATCGGTATTGCTATCCCTAATACAAGATATTAGTTTCTTTCTATCCTTTAAATATTCATATTTTTCTCTTAGCCTTTTAATGCACCTGAAAGAGCAGATCTAACAAATAGATTTTGGAATGACAAATAAATAATAATAACTGGCATAATTGATAAACAAAGGCCTGCATAAATAGCTTGATAATTTGTTGTAAACGTTCCCTGTAATGCATTAATCATTGGAACAAGTGTGAATTTTTCTTCTTTCAGAAAAACAAGACCCTGTAAAAGATCGTTCCATATAATAGGAAAGGTAATTGCTGCAAAAGTTGCGAATGGTACTTTTGTTAGAGGTAATAAAATGTGAATGAAGTACTGAAGCCTGTTTCCACCATCAATTTCCACTGATTCCTTGAGAGTTGTAGGTATTCCTGATATAAAAGAAGTGAAAATCATTACCGGAATTGCACCTCCTTTTACAAAGAGTAAAAAGAGAGCGAAATAAGAATTTGCCAATCCCAGGAATCTTCCTAGAATAATATATACTGGAATAATTATCATCACAGGTGTAATAATCATCTGAAGCATGTATATCACATAAATCCAGCTATGCCATCTCTTACGAAAACCGGCAAGAACAGATCCTGTTGCTATCGCAAGAAAACCGCCAACAACCAAACTAGAGAATGTTATAACTATTGTCATAACTAAAGATCTGACTATTCGTTGATCCGTTAATATAGTAATCCAACCGTTATATTTTATATAAGGGTTGAAATAGTCAGTAATTACCTGTGAAGATATATCGTGTTCCTCAGCAATTTTCGTCCAGGTTTTATTTGGATTTATGTATCCGGATAAACTCAATTCTTTCTTGGCCTTTGTTAAGTCAATATTATAATATGTTGCCAGATTCCCATAGGTACTTTCCATATTGAAGTCTTCAAGTTCGGGAGGAATTAAGTGGAATACAGCAGATTTATTTGTTGGGACAAAGGATCTCACAACAAGAAAATAAAACGGGATAATCGTAATGATTGAATAAATAATTAGTATAAGGCTTATTAAGAAAATAACAAATTTTTTTTTATTAATTTCAATTATGTTTGTCATCCGAATTTCCCCTCCTTTAGATTTGTTTTTTCTTTTGCAGTTTACTGAGTAAAATTCCGATTATCAGAAGTGGTATATTGACAGTCATTGCCATTGTAAGGGCTTCTGCCAGTGTTCCCGATTGCCCGGTTCCTGCAAAACCAATTTTATAGAGTAATACAGAGAAAAATCTGACATTTTTATTTGCCGCAAGTGCCCCCATTCCAACAGCCTCATCAAATACACCCCAGGAACCTATAATACAGATTACAGTTGCAATCATGATACTTGAAAACATTTGAGGGAGGTAAATATGCCAGAATCGTTGTAAATAATTAGCACCATCCACCTTTGAGGCATCGATAGTTTCAGCAGGAATAGACAGTAACCCACCAAGGAATATTGCCATGTTAAAACCGGCATATCGCCAACCTACCATTAAAGGAAACGCCCATGCCGAAACTGAAGGATTTTTTATGTCTATAGCATTATCTATCACGCCAATTTTCAGCAACAATAAATTAATACTCCCAGTATCTTTTGCAAACAACAGCAGCATTATCAAGCCAATACCCAAACCTGAAATCATATAAGGAATATATATAATCGTAAAAAGAGGTTTCTTAAGTTTGCTTTTAATTTCATACATCAAGAGAGCAAGAGTCATCCCGAAAATATAAACTGTTGTATAGTTAATAACCATAAATATGGCTGTTTTTTTAACAGCAGGCAAAAACATATCAACCATAGGTGTCTTAAATATATTTACAAAGTTCTGCAGCCCGATATAATCTATGTCAGTATCTATGAACCCTATTTGATCGGTAAACAGAATTGGGATTGCAATAAGAAAGGGAAGAATTGTCAGAGAAAAATATATTATAAATTGAGGGGCCAGGAATACTATATCCCAGGCAAGTTCATTTCTTTTTCTCTTAATAAAACTGGTTTCGGGAATATTTTTCATCGATATTTAACCTCCAAGCAACCACCTGAAAAACAGGAAAAGGTAGTTTTCAAACCACCTCTTCCTGTTTTATCTTTTAAATGATTACCTGATACTAGAAGGTATAGGCGTTTTCCCATCTTTTCTGATACATGTCCATCAAATCTTCAAGTGACATTTCATCGTTGAAATATTTCCCTATTGGATCGGATAACGCATCATCCTGAAGGACATCAGCTTTCCCTTCAATCTTGTAGGGGCCTGCTGCTGTAACTCCCCACGTTGAATTATCCCATGAGAGACCTGAACCGAAAGCTCCTTCCATCGCCGGCTTTACAACACTGACATATTGAGGACTGTCAATTGTAAAGTTGCTGCTCAAGGTCTTGAAGTTGGGTTTTGATCCGGTAAACTGAGCTCTCATCTCAGAAACTTCCGGTGAATTATACCATATAAAGGCTTTAACAATTTCATCAAAGTCTTCTGTACCCTCATACTGAGCAAGAATTGCAGAACTCTGATATGTTGTTACAGGATACGCGGCAAGCTTCCCATCCTTTCCAGCCGGAAAGGGAACACCACCAAGCTGTGCTGATGGATCGGCCGCAAGTACTTTATTCCAAATCCAGGGACCATGCAATGTTAATATAGATTTCCTGTTGATAAATCCTGCTTCAAATTCGTTTTCCCAGTCCCTTCCAAGCCAATTCTTCGGAAGGTAACCTTTCTGATAGTAATCTTTTAACTTCTCAAAGAAAGGGACCATGGGATTATTTTCAATATCTGTCCAGGCAATTTTTCCAAGATAAAGATCTTCAAGGTCCTGAATGGATGCCCCCAACGATAACGATAAAATATTCGGTAAACACAGACCCCAGACCCATGAATGCCACCCAGTATCCAGTACATACTCAAGACTATCTGTTTTATCAACATAGACTTTCAGTTCTGCCAGAAAATTATCTACATCATCCCAAGTTCTAATTGCGGTAGGATTCAACCCTGCTTTTTCCATCTCATCTTCATAGAAGAGAAAAGAAAAATTGAATGTATTGAACAATTGTATACCTGGAACGTAATCAGCTATACCGGTTTCTGTTTCAAACAGGGTCTTACCATCATAGGATAATTGGTCCCAATATGGATAATCGATATCTAAAAGATTAACAAATGTTTTATATGTTGATTTGTCAGCTCCAGGAAAACCATTCGCCATAATTGCAGGACCTTCATTAGCAGCAATTCTGGCGAGAAATGCTGTCTGTTGATCCTCATTAAGGCTTGTTACTTTAATTGTAACATTGGGATTTTCTTCCATGTACAATTCCCAAATCTGCTTATCCTGTTCCAGATATTCAGGCTGAGTAGCAACAAATTCGATTGTTACTGCTTTATCTGAACCAGCAGCAACACTACCGGCCTCAGCTTCCTGACTACCGCCGGCAAACAATGCAAAGCTGAAACTTGCAGCGAATAGAACGCAAATAATTCTTTTAAACATAATCTCTCCTTATGCTCTTACAATGAGAAAAAAATTAAAGATATAACCGGTCCCATCTCATACTTCCCGACTTCAAAATGTCAGGTTACATAAAACGATACCATCTCAATGAATAACTCGAAACAGTAAATAGAGATATTTCTGTGTACTAAACGATTCTATTGAGCCAATTAAAGAATGTCTATTTATGAATATCAGATATCGGAATAAGAATCTCAACTTTAGTACCCTTTCCAAGATTGCTCGTAATAATTAATTTTCCATCATTATTGTAAATATTATTTATTCGATCATTAATGTTTGATATACCGATAGATCTTGCCCTCGAATCTTCACTATTATTCCAGTCTTTGATAAGAATATTACTGAGCTTTTCATTATTGATTCCAACACCATCATCAATAATCTCGATTCTAACTTGCTGATCCTCTTTTCTAATGTTGATCTTTATGATTCCCTTATCTTCCTTTGGGCATATACCATGAAATAATGCATTTTCCACAAGGGGCTGCATAATCATTTTCGGTACAATACAATCAAGAACATCATCATTGAATTGATATTGTATTATATATTTATCAGGATATCTGAATTGCTGAAGCAGATCATAATTTTTTATACTTTCAATCTCTTGCTTAATTTTAGCATATCTACCTTTAGCTCCAAAACTAATTGAATTCTGCAGAACCTTTATAAAGGCATCAACCATTTTTATGATATCAGTATTTTTATTCTCCTTTGCAAGATAAGTCACTGAATTCAACGTATTATATATAAAATGAGGATTAATCTGTGAGATCAATAGGTTGATTTCCATCTCTCTCTTGATTTTTTCATTCTCAACAGATTCCCTTATATATTGTTTTAGATCACTAATCATATTATTAAATCCATAGGCTAATAATGATATTTCATCTCTGCCTTTAACTGGTAAACTCACTTCAAGATCACCACGTGATACTTTATTCATTCTATAGCTGAAATCAGCAATCCTGCCTCCGATACCAAATGTAATTATCATGCCAAGAACAATAGCCGTACTTATAGAAAAAAGTATCAATGCAATAGTCCATTTATTTATGCTTTTTACTGCTACCTTAATTTCGGATTCAGGTTGGAGACCAATAATAATGAGCCCAGATTTTCCAATTTCGTTGTAGGTCATGCGAAAATCTTCATTTTTATAGAGCACTGATTCATCACTACTTTTATCATGTTCAATAATTAGTTTTGCCAAAAATGGATCAACCGTAGTATCATTTATCGTATTATCATAAGCTTTGGAGATATCCCGTCCATCAGACGATACCAGATGAACCTCACTTCTTTCTCCAAGATTAATATCAAGTAGAATGTCCTCAATGTATTCATAATCAATATCTAAAATCATCACCCCGACAGCTGAATTAATGAAAATACTACCGGTAATTCTTTTTACGACACCATTTAGAGACATAGCATAACCAGGGATTCCACTGGTACTGTCCAGTTCGGAATGATAACCATAAAAAGTAAGCCTACTTCTTATATCAATACTATTTTTGTACCATCCGGAATTTATCACTTTATCCTGTTCAAATTTTAATGGCAGCATGCTTGTGCCTAGAAAATCATTCATTACACCAAGTATCCAGATGTTTGTGAGAATAGAGCTTGAAAGAACACGATTGGTTAGATATTTATTAGCCTTTGATTTCAAATTAGCTTTAACTATTAAACTTATGTCGTCAAATTCGTCAATTTCAAAATTAAAATAATCTTGAACCGGGCTGCTTGCTAATACTTTGATATATTCTTCTTTTACATTTTGTAATAATATTTCAATCAGTTTAGCAGATTGTTTGATTGTCTCTCTGTTTGAGAATTGCACTCTATCACTAACTGCGTTATAGGTAAGTTTCTGAGAAACAAAACCTAATAAGAATATCGGAAGAATCATAATGATAAAAGCTATTATTAATTTTAATCGAATGCTGGTTACAAATTTATTATTTTTGGATATTTTATTTTTATTGAGATCAATAATCATTCAAACTCCAGAGGTATAATCCAAGGGTCTTAACCCTGAATATTTCTTAAACACCTTACTGAAATACTGACTGCTGCTGTAACCTACCAGTTCAGCCACTTCAAAAACTTTGTATTCTCCTGTACTCAGCAGTTCAATGGCCTTTTCCATTCTTATCTTAGTTAAATAACCTAGGATAGTGATACCTATTTCATTTTTAAAACGTTTTCTGATGTACACAGCACTGAGATGTATTCTATCCGCAATTTCTTCAATACTTAAATCTACATTGTATTCGTGATGAAGGATAACCAATATTTTCCTGACTATTCTGGAATATCTGAGTGCATCAATTGTAACAGCATTTTCAACTGATGATATAAATTCACTTTCAAACCATTTACGAATACTGTTAAGGTTAAATAAGTTACTTATTTCTATTTTTGAAGGATTGTCCTGGATACTGTTTTTATTTCTGAATTTCACTAACGTAAAAACCAGTCTGTCACAAGTATTTTGAACATCCTCTGGATTCCAAGGGGGCTTACCTAAAAGTGTAAAAATTATATTCAACCGGTTTTTCAGACTTTCAGAATCCCTCTTGACAAAATCTGATTCCAATTCATTCAGTATTACTGATACTTCTTTGAAAGAGCTATTAACAGCGGTGGGAATACTTTCATAATCTATAATTATATTCTTACCCATATAAACACTGTAGTTAAAGGAATTCTCAGCTATTGAGTATATGTTCCGAATATTCTGATTTTTATTGTCAACAATTATTGGAACTATTGAAATGGTATGCTCATAATCTTGTTGAAATCTTTCCTGCATTTTCTTACAGGTTTTAGATGCAATTTCCCGGACTGTTTCTTTCAATTCTTCTTCTTTAAAATATATTACAAAAACGGCTTCATCTGGGTTTAGCCTTATTGCATCCATGTATTCAGTATCATTTGCTAGATTGAAAATATCCCAGATGAAATTGCTATGAGATTTAGCTACAACACTAATCTCTTTAAGGATAGGGTAGGATGTATCAATTTTAGCAAATAGAAATGCTAAGCTGCCAATTTTAAAATCAAGATATTTATTTTTGATTCCAATTTCAAGATTTTCAGGAGGAAGTAACCCCCCAATAAGATGTCTGATAAGACGTTGCCGTAGATATCTGTCATTCGTTTCAGTATTCTGGATCTCATATTTTAATTTTCCAAGTTCCAAAATCAGGCTTTCCTCATTTATCTCATGTTTTACAAGATAATTTGAAATCCCAATCTCAACAGCCTCTTTTGCGTATAGGAAGTCTTTGTACGATGTCAGTATTAAGATTCTTACCGGAATGTTCAAAGCGAATATCTCTCTGCTCAGCTCCAGTCCATTCATTACAGGCATCATGATATCTACAAGAACTATCTGTGGACGGTACTTATGAAACGATTCGAGCGCATTCCGAGGATTTGTCTCAGAGGCAACGATAGTATATCCTGCTTCTTCCCAATCAATCAGATTCTTCAGATTGTTCAATGCCATAATTTCATCATCTACTAACATGACACTGACAAGCTGCTGCATATTCGATACCTGTTCTCCATGTAACGGAACAACTAAACGGAGCTGTTCCGCCATACTTAATTTTATCCCTTGTGCTGATATACGTCCCAGCCCATGTATTTCCCCAGTGCTTCTTTTAGAGCATC
>QNBK01000006.1 GCA_003644105.1 Spirochaetota bacterium
CGGGCCTATATTCCTGAAATATCCAAAGCATTAGGGCCCTATGTCGGACTTATCATAACCAATTGTATCATCATGGGCCGGGCGGAAGCCTTCGCCCAGTCCAACCCTCCGGTAATGGCTCTCTGGGATGGTCTAACCAGCGGAGTCGGCTATATGGCTGTTCTGGTTATCATCGCAACTATCAGAGAACTCCTGGGAGCCGGAACCCTGATGGGTTATCAGGTTCTTGGAGACGGGTTCACCACCTGGACCATCATGGTAATGCCCCCCAGTGCATTCTTTCTCCTGGGCAGTTTTATCTGGGCGGCTAAAAGCATCATGATCAAGAAGGAGGCCTCCTGATGGCACCGGATATCAACCCGCTGGTTATCCTTTTCGCATCGATTTTTACCGGTAACATTCTGCTCACCAATTTCCTGGGCATGTGCTCTTTTATATCCATCAGTAAGGATATGAAATCGGCCAACGGCCTGGGTCTGGCAGTTACCGTTGTTCTCACCATCACCACCGCCATCAACTGGGCCATGATGAGGTATATTCTTATTCCTCTGGATCTGATGGTGTATCGTTATATTGTCTTTATTATCGTTATTGCAGCGACAGTGCAGATGCTTGAAATGATAATCGACCGTGTGAGTCCTGCACTCTACATGTCTCTGGGTATTTTCCTCCCTCTGATAACTGTAAACTGTGCCATCCTTGGTGTAGCCCTGTTCATGCAGATTCGGAATTACGATTTCTTCCAGACCCTGGCCTTCGGTTTCGGTTCCGGGCTGGGCTGGTGGTTGGCTATTCTGGCTCTGGCGGCCATTCAGAAGAAAGTGGCCCGGGCTCCGGTGCCTGCGGGCCTGAAAGGTCCGGGTATCACCCTGATTACCATCGGCTTCATGGCTCTGGCTTTTGTCGGTTTCAGCGGCATGCTGAACGTGCAGTAGGGGAGGGCGTTATGGGATTGTTTATTGCACCATTAGCCATTGCCGGAATCGCCGGAGTTCTTGCCGCTCTCATCGTTGTTGTGGACATGGTTGCCAACAACTACGGTGAAGTAACCATCGACATCAACAATGGTAAAAAAGAAATGACCGTCAGAGGAGGGGCCTCTCTTCTGGTTACCCTCTCCTCCGAAGGTCTGTATCTTCCTTCGGCCTGCGGAGGGAGAGGAAGTTGTGGAGCCTGTAAATGTAAAGTGACCTCTGACGTCGGGCCGCACCTTCCCACCGAAACACCGTACATGTCTCCCCAGGAGCTCAAGGACAACATCCGTCTGGCCTGTCAGGTGAAGGTGAAGGCTGATATCGGCATAGAAATCCCTGAAGATCTGTTCAACGTTAAACAGTTCATCGCCACTGTGAAATCCATTAAAGATGTTACCTACGATATCAAGGAAGTTCTATTCGATCTGGGTGACGAAACTGTGGATTTTGAAGCCGGTAAATATATCCAGCTTGTCATTCCTCCATACAACAAAATAAAGGGATCTACCCAGAGGGCCTATTCCATGTCATCAAGGCCTGCAAACCGGAAACAGATAGAAGTTCTTGTCCGTCTGGTTCCCGGGGGTATTGCAACAACCTACGTTCATGAACATCTCAAAGAAGGGCAGAAGATGGATCTTATCGGTCCTTTCGGGGAATTCCGAAGAACCAGATCGGATTCCATTATGCTCTGTGTCGCCGGGGGATCGGGAATGGCACCCTTCAAATCCATGCTTTACGACATGCTTGATACGGGAGAACTGAACCGGGAAGTCTGGTACTTTTTCGGTGCCAGAACAACGAAAGATATGTTTTACATGGATGAGATGAAGGTTTTGGAAGAGAAGCTTCCGAATTTTCATTTTGTACCTGCTTTATCTGAACCTCAGGAGGGCGACGGCTGGAAAGGTCCTACAGGTTTGATTACCGATGTGCTGGACACTTATCTCAAGGAGAATATCAACTCTGAAGAGAAGATTTTAGAGGGATATCTCTGTGGAAGTCCAGGAATGATCGGTGCCTGTAACAAAGTGATGAACGATAACGGTGTAACACAGGATAATGTCTATTACGATAAGTTCGCATAAGGGAGGATCGAGGTGAAAATGACACCCGAATTAAAAAAAGCCCGGGAGAATATGGATCCCGGAATAATTACAGCAGAGGGTTTTCTGGGTTCTGATTCACGAAGTCTGTCCACCATTATTGATGAAGATGCCCAGTTGCTGAGGAATTTTGAGCTTGAACCGGCAGATCTTGCAGAAAGGTTCCGTCATTTTATGGAGGAAGGCCGAAAGGGCCTGGGAGAGCCTGTCACCGTTGATTCTGATTGGCTGGTAAAGACAGATGAAGCCCGGGGACATCTGGCCTGTCCCTGGGAAGATGGAATCTTCCGTAAGATTAACGTAACTGTAGAGAGAAAGGATAACGGTGAAAAAATATTTTTCACAGACCTTTCCATTCATCTACTTGAAGCTCATGGGTTTCTTGAAGGCCACGGTTCGTCATTCCGTCTGGAACCTGAGTTGATTAATAAACTATTAAAATAAGGACGGAACAAATGTCGGATGATTTGCAGAAAGAAGCGATAATTGAAGAAATAGATCCGGTTGAAAAGGCGGCGCGGAGTTTCGCTCCCCTGCTAATTGTAAAAGGTGTTATCGGGCTTATTGCCGGTATCGTACTGCTGTTCTGGCCCAGGGCCGGCATGGCCATTGTCTCTGTTACTCTGGGCCTTTTTCTGAGTGCTGATGGCATTGAACGTCTGATTACAGTTTTACGATACCCGGGGTCCAGGGGGCCATCTGATGTCCTTTCTATCATCGGAGCGGTACTCCGAATCGTTTTCGGTGCTGTGGTTTTATTCCGCCCGGTGGAAGTCGGCAGTTTCTGGGTATCGTTTATTTTTATCATTGCCGGGATTAACCTGACTGCGGGTTCTTTATTCCTGTTCTGGAGTGAGCCCCGGATCAGGGACGATCTATTGTCCCTGATGTCTGCAGTTCTTATGTTGATTCTGGGTTTACTGATGATAGTACTGCCCATGGTTACTGCTTTACTGTTGTTCCGGATAATCGGCTCCATCATGGTTCTTGCAGCGGTTCCTTCACTGGCTGTAGGCCTGAGATCGCGGTAGCACGCTCAACCGGATTAACTATCCTACTTTCAGAGTCACAAAGGTTTGATCGTCGTGTTTTGTTCCTGATGTAAAATCTTCAATGTAATCCTTTACCCGCCGGGTAAGTTCTCTTGGGGTTTGATCGGCATGTCTTGCGATAAACTTCAGTAATCTGTCAGTTCCCAGTTCCTCTCCGTCAGTATTTCTGGCCTCCGGCAGCCCGTCGGTGAACAGCACCAGATAGTCGTTGGTTCTGACGCGGATTCTCTTATGTCCGAATGATGCGTTGATATCAATACCAAGAGGCAGCCCGTCGGTATCAAACATCCTGTATTTCCCTGTTTCTCCCCGGAGTATGTACAGAGGGTGGTGGGCGCCGTTGGAGTAGGACAAAGTACCATTTTCCGCATCGAGAATAATGATGGAGATGGTGGCGAATCTGTCTGCACCCATTCTTCCGGTTACCGCACGGTTTAATTCCGCCATAATCCGGTCGGAGCGTTTCTCCGGTGAGCTTATCGACCGGATAATGGTTCTTATCATTATCATCAGCAGGGATGCTGGAACACCCTTTCCTGAAACATCACATATAATGACAGCCGTCTTCCCTCCGCCCAGATCGAAAATATCGTAATAATCACCGCTTACACCTTTTGCAGCATCGCTGAAAGCTGCCACTTCGGCATTATTTAAAGAGGGAAGCCGTTCGGGGAGCAGTGTTTTCTGAATATCCGCGGCAACTTCAATTTCCCGGTTTATCTGGTGACTTTTTAACAGCTCATGATACTTCTGCATATTGTCCAGGGTAAGGGAAATGAACTCACCGTAGGACCGCATATAAGCGTAGTCCATATCGGTAAATACGGATTCTATCCGGGTTAAGGCCAATGCCAGAATTCCCACTGTAGATCCTGAAATAATCAGAGGGATAAATATCGCGGAGTTGATAAAGGTATCCGAATCCTGCTTTACATTATCCGGCAGCTCTCCCTCCATATTATCCCTGACAAAGCGGGGTTCTCCGCTTTTAATAACATAACCAAGTATGCCTTCCCCCGGGGCAATGCGGTGATTTTTGAACCAGTCAGTTATAAATTCCCGCTTACTGGATACCATGGGAGGGAGGGGCATGGGGGGAGGAAAATACCCCAGAGCTTTCCTCAAAACCAGCATCCCCTCTTCTACAGTCATGAAAATACCGGTATCGGCTCCCGTGTTGTCTATTGCCAGTTCCAATATGAAGTCTTCCAGCTCACCAATTTCCGTGTCTTCCCCGGTAAGACTTCCAATATCCCGCATCATGTCTTTCATTGATTCAATACGGTTCCAAAGATCCTGGGTGAGGGCATTGAAGTGTTTTGAGATATCTTCAAACTCATCCCCGGAATGAATGTCCAGGTTGATGTTGAAATTTCCATCGGATACCTTGGCCATTGTTCTTTCAAGCTCTATGGTGTTACGGCTGAAACTTCTGGTGAACAGAAGAACAAAGAAAATACCACCAGCCTGAATAAGTATGGAAATGACTATTGTAATTCTGTAAAGCTTTGACGAGAACAGCTCGATTTCATCGCTGAGATTGATAATGAAATGCTCAGTGGGAATTGAAATACTCATTACAAGTGAGTCTTTCAAACTATCGAAATCAGCTTCGATTTCTGCAAGTTGTTGAACCTGTACTGATTCAGTACCCTCTTTTAAACCGATCAGCTGACTGGATATTTTAATTCCGTTATCCCCGATTAGAGCAGGCAGATTACTTGAAAGGATTTTCTGAAAACTTCCGGTTAACGGCTGAATCTCCATTTCTTTTACGGTTGTCCAGCTTTCATCAAGGGCTTTTTTTTGAACTATGGCATCCTGTCTGAGCAGACGGTGATAGGGATTGTTCAGCATTTCGGCATAAAGTGTGTCAAATTGCTGGAAAGAAGTTTTCCAGTCTTCCCAGAGGAATCTCAGATTCTTATGACGGCTGCTGAACAGTCTTGTGTCCTGTTCCAGGGTTTTCAGAGCAGTGCTGGTCTGTATACTTTGTATTTCAAGCTGTTTCAGATGGTACACACGGGAAAACTGAATGAACACAAAGGACATGGAACCTAAAAATCCTGCAATGATAAGCAGCTGAAGCAGGGTAAATCTTACACGGATTTTCATGCAGCACTTCCACCTGTGTATTTCAGAACGATTACTGTCTGATCGTCCTTCTGATCGACTCCTCTTTCGAAGTTTTCCAGTTCTATTTTAAGTGTTTCGATTATTTTTTCGGGGCTGTTTCCGGCCTCTGAACTGATAACCCGGAGCAGGTTGTCTATGCCGAAGTTTTTATCTTCCCTGCTTCTGGACTCGGGAATACCATCGGTATGAAACATCACCAGATCGTCTTTGCTCAGAACACCGCTCTGCTGTTTGTAGCTGGCATTTCTATCAATCCCTACGGGGATACCCTCAGTCTGAACAGCTTCAAACAATCCTGATTCTGAACGCAGGATCTGCAGGGGATAATGAGCAGCGGAAGAAAAAGTGTAGTGTCCGATGGAATCAATAATCAGTATACCGACGCTGGCATAGCTCTCAATGGCAATTTGTTTTGTCATATCCCTGTTCAGCATCGCCATAACGGTTCTGGCATCATTCTCTGGAGTAGATACCAGCCTTAAAATGGTTCTGATCATAACCATAACAAGACCGGCGGGCACTCCGCGTCCGGCAACTTCACAGATGGTAACAAGAGTCTTTCCATCACCGATGGGAAATACATCATAGTAATCTCCGTTGAGCCCTTTGATGCTCCGGGATAATATCGCCACTTCTCCTCCTGAGAGTCTGGGAAGACGCTTCGGCAGGAGGTCCTTCTGAATCTCCTCGGCAATTCCAAGCTCTCTATCAAGCTGAGTTGCCTCAAGCAGGTCGGAGTACTTGTAGATATTATCCAGAGTAATGGCGGCAAGTTCCCCGAAAGACTGCATATTGGCAAACTCAAGATCGCTGAATAAACTCTCGGGTTCTGTGGAAGTAATGGCAATAACACCGAATACTGTAGATCCGATCTGCAGAGGAACTATAATTATGGAGGAAAGATACAGGGCATCCAATTCAGAGCGGGACCAGTCGATATCATTGTTATTTTCAATATCTCTGATGATTATCGCCCGGCCCTGAATTGCTGATTCTCCCAGAATGGTTTTTCCCGGCTGAATAATTCTGGATCGTAAAATTGCATTGATATCCTCTTCTTCCGGAGAGTCCGGGAGATCGGAAACAATGAATGGAGGCCTGAATTTACCTGTTGAGACGGATAATATAAGTTCTCCCGCATCCCCGCCAACCTTGTACAGCGCTGCTCCGTCGGCTGCGGTATCCTTCATAGCCAGTTTGAGCAATGTGGATTCCACCTGGCTCGACTCCATACTACCGGTAAGAGTTTGACCGATTTCATGCATGATGAGGCGGAATGATTCCAGTTTGGCCCCCAGAGTTTTTGTAAATGTATTGATGCTGCCTGCCAGGCTGCTGAACTCATCCCTTCCTTTTGTATCAATTCTGACGGAGAAATCTCCTCCGACTATATCTGAAAGAGACTTATCAAGGCGGACCAGTTTTCGGCTCAGGTTGTTTGTGAACAGGAGAATTCCGAAGACAGCAAAAATGAGGACGATGGCGGGGATGGAGATGGAGAGAGCAATCTGTCTGCGACTGTAATCCTCTGCGGCCTGAAGCATGTTTGCAAGAGTCTGTTCAATGAGCTTCTCGAAATTGCTGAATGCTGTTTCCCGGGATGAAATCTCTGAAACCGCATAATCAAGTTCACTTATAAAAGAACGGGGGATGTTATCCGATCCTCTGAGGACAGTCTGGAGGTAGAGTAGAGATTCAAATTCGTCGAGATCCGGATTATTTCTTAAGTTCAGATAATCTGTAATCACTTTTGTGTTGAAGCTTGTTTGAGAAGTTCTCAGATTATCATCGATTGCCGTAAACATTATTCTGGATTTTTTTGACAGATGCTTGAAAAACGGATCTTCGGTGATTTCTTCCAGCCTCTGATTTATGAGGTTGTTCTGGCTTCTGTACTTGTAGGTTATGTAAAATGTCGGTTCGGTACTGGATAGCATATCAATAACCGAATACTTCATCCGGCTTACAGTATCCTGCAGTTTTACTGTTTCAATTTTGAGGTTTTCAAATCCGATAAATCTTACCAGTGAACTGATTGAAGCAAGGATGGCAAGAAAGAGGGTGAGACTGATGATAATTTCTGCAAGTATAAGTTTGGGTCTGATTTTCATTGATTATTGCACCATTACCGTCGGGCCAGGGCTACAAGACGCTTTGCATTCTGGTTGTAGGGTCTGCCGTCCAGAGCTCCGAAGAATTCAATAGATGCAAAGCCGGCTTTCTCCAGCAGCTCACCGAGTTCCACTGCTGAATACAGGCGGTAGGAAAACTCATATTCATGCCAGCTCCCATCGGTATCCCGAAACTGCCATCTGTTGTGCAGCATACTCCATGCCGCTTCCGCTTCATACTCCAGAAGTATAGTTCGTCCATCCCGTTCCAGCCATGTCCGCTCTTCAAAGGATGCAGCGGTTGTTTCTTTGCCATCCATATCAACCAGAAACCACCCATCTTTTTCCAGTGCTTTGTACACCTCTGTACAAACTTTCAGATCTTCATCGGGGTTTTCAAAGTATCCCAGAGACTGAAAAAAACTGATAGCTCCGTTGAAAGATTCCGTTGTATTAATTCCCCGCATATCACAGTTTAGAAAAACCGGGGGTATTTCAAGCTGTCCCGATCGGGACAACTTTTCGGCCGTTTCCAGGTAGTTTTCATTTATATCTATTCCAGTCGCCCTGAATCCTTTTTTCCCCAGTTCCAGAGAATGACGTCCGGGACCGCATCCGACATCCAGAATCTTTTCGGGAGGAACTGAGCCTGTCAGTTTAATCATCCCTTCCACATCTCCGACAGCATTGCCCCATCTTTCAGAGTCAAACATCAATGGGGCGAAATCATTCCAGAAACGGCGGTCGGACCACCAATCGGGGGAGTTTTTATTATTCATTACCTATTTTATCGGACAGGAAAGCATAAAAAGTATCATTTGAACTTATTGATCTGTTTTCTATTGGTGTATGTGATGATGAATTGCGATACTATGAGGGTACCGGAGGCTTAAGTTCATGAAACGTTCGCTTATTTTCCTGTTTGCCATATCCCTTGTTACCCTTGCGGCCGGGGCCCAATCGGTTCCTCCGTCAGTCGGTGAGTTATCATACTCTTTGATTTCACCGGAGTATCTGGGCGGTGGGCTGCATGTCACAAAAGCCCGCAGTCCTCAGGGTGTTTATCTGAATCCTGCTTCAGCAGCAGGATTCCAGCGGATTATACTGGACGTTAATTACGCAAACCTCCAGGGACTTGGAGATAAGGCTGACGGTATGGGGCATGCGGCCAATCTGGCGATTTCTGTTCCCACCCGGAGGGGTGTTTTCTCAGGCGGACTCGGATTCCTTGATACTTCAGCCTATTCCGGTACGGATATGGATTTGGGTACCTCAGGGCATATGTTTGTTACTTTTTCCAAAGAAATATATTCAGATCTCTGGGTTGGTACCGGAATCAACGGCAGTCTGGGAAAACTGGACGGCAGTTTCCAGGGCGGCGGTTCTTTAAGTTTCGGATTCCTGCATTTCCCTGAAACCTTCGGCGGTTTAAAGAATTTTCAGTGGGGGGGAACTCTCAGCGGTATCGGTTATCAATTCGGAAGCTCCAGCAGGGGATATTTTAATTCGATCCCCGGGAATCTCACACTGGCTGCGGGTATGGCATTCGATGTTGTTGAAGCGGAAAAATTTAAATGGACGTTCCGGAGTGATGTACGTGTTCCCTCTCTCTCCGATCTGCGGGTGGGTATCGGCAGCGATCTCTATTTCGGAGATACTGCCCGTATGTCAATATCCTCCTCTCTGGATGTAAGAGATGCTTTTGAGGGAGCCTGGCAGACAATTATTCCATCGGCGGCTGTTGCAGTGAGTTTTCCCCTGGGCGGAAAGAGCAGCGACAGCACAAATCCCATGAGAACAACGGAAATGGATGTGCAGATTGCTGCCGCTCCTCTCTACGATGGTGTCTGGGCCTTTGCCGGAGGTTTTACACTGCCTTTCGGTGTCAGAGATGAGAATCCGCCGGCAATTACTGTGGACTATGACCCCCCTCAGTATATTTCGCCCAACTACGATGGAATACAGGATGAGCTTCTTATTTCTTATGAAGTGACTGATGAGCGATTTATTTCGTCTTATACATGGAAAGTTACCGATTCAGACGGTACTCCGGTAAGAACCTATGTCAATAAAGATGAAAGACCTGAAAATGAGTCGGTGAAGAATCTATGGTCCAGGTTAATCTCTCCAAAAGTGGGTACGTCGATGCCCGATCAGTTTCGTTGGGACGGTGTAAGTGATACTGGTTCAGTTGCAGTTGATGGCTCGTACAATGTTTATCTTGAGTTCAGTGACGATAACGATAATTCTGCAGTTGCCGGACCTTATCCTGTCGTTGTTGATACTGTAGCCCCTGAACTTTCCCTGGAAGTTCCCGAAGGTTTGGATCTTATATTTTCTCCGGATGGAGATGGCTATAAAGACAGTTTATCAATTGAACAGAGCGGTAGTGTTGAACAACTCTGGGAGGCGTCTTTTTCGGGCAGTTCCGATACGGTCGTTCGCGGGTGGGCATGGGCTGAAACGGCTCCTGAATCATTCGAATGGGATGGTAAAAATGACTCCGGTGAAATCGTGAATGATGGAGTTTACCGGTACTTTATTTCTTCAACTGACAGAGCGGGTAACTCCAGTAGTGCCGCCATTGAAGGTATTATTGTTGATACACTGCAGCCTGAAATCGGATTGTCCATTGACAGATCTATTTTTTCTCCGGGAACCTACAGCTCTGTTTCTACAGTCACTCTGATTCCGAATATTGCAGTTCGGTCGGGAATTGTGGATTGGACGTTGGAGATTATCGATTCCGACGGCGGAGTAATTCAAACCTGGTCTCGCAGGGAATCCCCGGCTATTCAGGAAAGTGTAGTTTTTAACGGAATGGACAGTGCCGGCAGACAGCTGAAAGAAGGGTCTTATAATGGGAGACTTGAAGTTGTATACGGTAATGGTTTTCAACCTGAGGTGCTTTCACCGCCTTTCATAGTTGATATTACAGCTCCCACAGCCTCTGTTTCTGCAAACTGGACGGTTTTTTCACCTCAAAGCGGAAGCCGTAGAAATCAGGTAACCTTCACTCAAAGAACTTCCTCAGAAGAATTATGGTATGGAAAACTCAGTGATTCTGAAGGAAATGAAGTAAACGGATGGACCTGGATTGAAATAGCTGATAATTCCCTGGTGTGGGATGGCAGAGATGCCGAAGGACGACTGGTTTCAGATGGAAGCTACACATACACCCTTGAATCGGTTGACCGTGCCGGGAATGCCGGAAACTCTTCTCCGGTGTCTATAACGGTTGATACCAGTTCTGTTGAAGCTTCGGTAACTGCATCTCTTGATGTATTCGGTCCAACGGGTAACGGTATCAAGGACCGGGTTAGATTCTTTACATCCGCAAAAACCGAATCTCCAATCAGCGGATGGACCCTGACTGTGAAAGATACTTCCGGTAACGAGATACGTAACTGGAGCGGTAAAGGTGCTCCTCCGGATAATGTGGAATGGGACGGCCGCCTGGCTTCGGGTACATCGGTACCCGACGGTGTATACCTGAGTGAACTGAGAGTCCAATATGAAAAAGGTGATGTTGCCGATGCTGTTTCAGGTTCTGTTGTTGTTGATACAGTACCCCCCCGGATTGACGTTTCCATTGATATAAAGCTTTTCAGCCCCGATGGTGATGGAGAAGTGGATAGCATTATTATTGATCAGTCTTCATCTGAAG
The DNA here is from genome assembly GCA_003644105.1 of Spirochaetota bacterium. Taxonomy (GTDB): domain Bacteria; phylum Spirochaetota; class Spirochaetia; order DSM-2461; family DSM-2461; genus UBA2779. Next base: position 11,047 of record QNBK01000006.1, read on the forward strand.
AGGTGATTTATAACGGCTATTTCAGCAATGCTGAAGGTGATGTGGTGAGATCCCTGGTCTGGTCCGGAAGCCTTGAAACCTTTGATTGGGACGGAACTGATAATTCTGGTAATAAATTACCTGATGGGGACTATTCTTACAGGGTTGTCGGTGCTGATAAAGCTGGAAATGAAACTCAAGTTACAACCCGGGGAATCCGGATTGATACGGCTGCGACTCCAGTTTATCTGACGGCAAGTCAGGGTTATATCAAAGCCGGTGAGACCGATGCAAACCGCATGCAGACTTTTGCCGCAGTTGTTCCGAACTCCAGCGGGATTGCAAGTTGGACTTTTGTAATTGCAGATGATAATGATCGTGTTGTACACCGTGAATCCGGTGTCCGTTCGGTTCCCGAAGGTTTTACCTGGAATGGAACCAACAGCAGCGGCCGTCCGGTGGAAGGAATCTTCAAGGGTATCCTGACGGTGGTATACAGCAAAGGATCAAAACCTGTTGCAGAATCCCGCCCATTTGTCTCTGACGGCAGTCCTCCGGATGTGACGGTTACACTTACCCCGCAGCCATTCAGTCCTGACGGAGATAATGTTGATGATGAAGTTGTTATCAGTCTCAGGGTGGAAGACCGTTCCAGAATCAGTGAATGGAGTCTGAAAATATTCGATCCCAGGGGACGGGAATTCATAACCTTCTCCGGAAGGGGTCGTCCTTCAGAACGTATTATATGGGATGGCAGAAGCGGTAAGGGTGAATTGGTACAGTCCGCCGAAGATTATCCCTATGTCTTAACGGCAACGGATATTCTCGGTCAAACGAGTATTGAAGAAGGGCAGATTGCTGTCGATGTTCTTGTAATCAGGGAAGGCGACAGGCTGAAGATTCTGATTAACAATATCACCTTCCAGCCCAGTTCTCCCCAACTGATACTCACCGGTGATGAGGGGCAGAAGAATAAAGAAGTTCTTGACCGACTTGCTGAAATCATGCAGAAGTACAACAGTTATCATATTGTTGTAGAGGGGCATGCTGTCAGTTTGAGATGGGCCGACCCGGCTGCGGCACAGCGGGAGCAGAAGGATATTCTTGTTCCCCTGTCCCGTTCAAGAGCCCAGACCGTTGTTGATGAACTGGTTGCCCGGAGAGTTCCAGCGAACAGAATGCAGGCTGTCGGTATCGGTGGTGATAAACCCATTGTTCCCCATGGTAACCTGGAGGAACGCTGGCGGAATCGCCGTGTGGAATTCTACCTGGAGAAGTAATTGAATTTTTTTGTTCCGTGCCCCCCGGGGGCTGAAGATATATTAGCCGGAGAATTAAAAAAACTCGGTGCCGGTTCTGTTTTGCCGGCATCCCGGGGTGTGGGGTTCAAGGGAGATTTAACTCTCTCTTACAGGGCCTGTCTGGAATTACGAACGGCTTCGAGAATCCTCTATGAACTGGTTTCGGATAGAGCCGGTACCGAGGATGAACTGTACAAGCTGGCGTTGTCATACCCCTGGGATGAGTTGTTCCCCTCTTCCATGACTATTTCCTGCCGGGTAACCGGTGTGCCCCGGGACAAAGATCCCCGGTATGCGACTTTGAAACTCAAGGATGCGGTTGTCGACCGCTTCAGCCAGAGTACCGGTGTACGCCCTTATGTTGACAGGAAAACACCGGACATTCGTATTGAAGCCCGGTGGGACGGTCGTAATGCCGTAATATATCTGAACTGGTCGGGACGGCCGCTGCATGAACGGGGGTATCGCCTTGAGCGCACCGATGCAGTACTCCGGGAAACCACAGCCGCCGCAGTGCTGGCCATGTCCGGATGGTCTGAAATTGCCGGAAATGGCGGAGGTTTTGTAGACCCTGTTTGCGGCAGCGGAACCTTATTGGCGGAAGCGGCTATGATGGCTGTTGGAGCCCCTCCGGGTATACATAGAAAGTACTGGGGCTTTGAAGGATCTCGTCTGCACAACGATAATCTCTGGCGCAGAATACTCAACGATGCGTCTGTCCGTTACGGGGAAAGTTTACAGCGGATGCCGCTGATGGTTGGATTTGATAATGATGGATCGGCATTGAAGATAGCCCGATCCAATCTGCGCAGAGCCGGCCTGAGTAATGTTATTCGTCTGGAACGTCACGATATTACCACCGGGAGGCCGGCATTCTGGCCGGCGGGGGAAAGTGGTCTTGTCTGTGCCGATCCGCCCTACGGTGTGAGAACTCAGGAAGATCCCCTTCCGGTGTACAACGCTCTGGGATCTATGTTTCGAACTCTGGAAAATGGCTGGCGTCTTGCTTTACTGGCTCCGGACAGAAAAACAGCTGCGGCATCCTGCCTTCGTGCAGAGGAATATTATCATACCGTCAGCGGGGGGATGGATCTTGTTCTTGCGGGTTACGATCGGATTGGCGGAGGACGTAAGTCTATCAAAATGTCAGAGATATCTGATAGTGAAATTCAGATGGATCCGAAAGCCCCATCCCTGAAAAAGATTCTGGAGAGGAACCTCTCTGCCATGGCTGCCTGGGCTGAAAAAACCTCGGTTACATCGTACAGAATCTGGGATGCTGATATGCCGGAGTTCAATGCGGCGGTGGACTGGTATGAAGGCCGCTGGCTTCATGTTCAGGAGTTTGCCCCACCGGGCAGCATCCCTCCTGAAAAAGCTCGCAATCGGCTGAATACTCTGATTTCTGTTTTAAAGGATGTAACCGGCTGCCGGGATGAAGATCTTTACCTGAAAACCAGACAGCGGGGACCCCGCCCATACAAAAAAACGGGTGACAGCAGAGACCTCTTGATAATTCGTGAGAATGGAATGCGGTTTTTTGTCAATTTTATTGACTATCTTGATACAGGTATATTTCTGGATCACAGATCTATCCGGTCTCTTATTAAAAGTAAAATGTCTGTCATTTCCAAGGGGAGATTTTTGAATCTCTTTTCATACACCGGAACTGCTTCGGTAATGGCCGCAGCAGGAGGTGCTTTACAGACTGTCAGTGTTGATATCTCCAACACCTATCTGAATTGGGCCCGGGATAATATGAAATTAAACCGGCTGGATTCTTCGGATAATTCTTTCATCAGAGCTGATAGCTTTGAGTTTCTTGAAGGGAATAATAAAAAGTTTAATCTTATTTTCATCGATCCCCCGACATATTCCAACGGCAGCGGGCGTTCGGACTGGTCGGTGCAGGAAGATCATACGGCTCTTATCACTCTGGCAATGAAAAATCTGAGTTCTGATGGATCACTGCTGTTTTCTGAAAACTTCCGGCGTTTCAGACTGGATCCGGATCTGAACAGACTGTTCTCTGTAAAGGAGATAACCCGGGAGACGACAGATCCTGATTTTATTCGGAGGAACGGGGCTTATCGTTGTTGGGATATCTCTCACAGGGGTTAAAAGTAACATTGTCTATAAGCCGTGATGAGGCTATCATAAGTTTGTGCAGAAAGTACTGGCATCTTTTTTATTTTTTCTAGGTTTGATGATTATACTCAGAACGCTGCTTTATGCCGTTCCGAAATGGCGGGCAAAGAAACAAGAGAAGAGAAAGGGACAGGAGTAGAAACGGATGAGTGCTGACAGAGCGGGTAAACTTCCTCCCAGGAACCAGCCGGAAATGCCTTCCTATTTTCGTAAAGACCGGACAGGCAGGGACGAGTTCCTCTCACAGCTCGGTCACTTCGGAGAAGAGCATCGTGCTTTATTCAGCCAGCTTTGCGACATGTGGGAACCTGATATGCCCTACAGTAAATTCTTAGCAAAAGCCGGTCATGAGTACCTGAATGCTGATACCACTCTTCATACTCTGATGGTTCATCTGGAGAAAGGGAACTGCGGTCTGATTTCCAATACAGTGAGGGATGGTCAGCTTGAAAAAGACCGGATTATCCTGGCCGACCGTGATTCACCCCGATTCTTTTACTGGCTGGTGGAGAACCGATGGCAGAGCTGCCTCGTATCCGATAGAAAAAAATATCCCATTCTTGGAAATTTTAAAAAGCGGGGCGGTTTTCCCCTTGATGTTCTGCAGCCCCTTTCTCTGACAGAACTCTCCGGAAATTTTATTCAAAGCCATCTGGATGAAGTGATTATGTACGCTCTTCCTGATATGGATGGGAAAACTCTGATAGTAACCCCGGTGGTTCTTCCGGTTATGGTTGAAGTTTCCCGTTTTAAAATAAGAGCTAATCTGGCAAACAGTCCTGTACAGCCTGTACTGGCAAAAATACTGGGAACCGTGGTAAGCAGCCTTCGAAAGTCCCTGGAAAAGGATGACAACCTGTTCTGGAATAAGGTTTCCGAAGCACTGATCGGGAGCCGGGAGGATCTCCTGGCTAAAAGGGCCAATATCAACCCGGAGATATTCATAGCGGCAAAGATACTTAAAGCTTTTACGCAAAACGAATTAAATGAAGATGAACAACGAAGGGAACAGGAAGCCGAGAAAAAGGAACTTATTCAGGGTATTCTCCTTCAACTCTCTCGAAAGAATGACTTTCTGATGCCTTCCCGGGAGTTTGATGAACAGTTTGAACCATATAAAGATACCTGGCCGGATCTTAAGGCCATGTTTATTACTCATTTTATGAAACCCTCCGGCCGAACGGGCCTGCCTCGGGTAATCAATGTCGGAGAGGATTATCTGTACCGGGATCATCTGTACCCTCTGTTTAAATCATGGCATAAAACAGCCGAATTGGAACTGAAAGATTTTTATCTGAACATGATTGAAAGGATACTGAGAACCAACAACAAGGATAAATTTACGGCGTTTACGGGAATGGAAGGGTTCCGCAATGATATCAGAGAACGTCTTGCCGCTGAGTTTCAGATACTCTCCGATATGCTTTCCAAACCGAGAATTATCTCTGAGGGTATTATTCATTACACAACCAAGGTTTTGAAAATACCTGATATGGACAAGGTGAAAAAGCTTCTTGAAAAATATTTTGAAAGCGGAACTATACGTTTTAAAAACCCTGAGATTCTATTTAATCTCAATCCTGAATCCATGTTTGAAGAGGCTTTCCACAGACTCAGCTGGCTGAGGCGTATCATACTGCGTTTATTCGGCCGCTATGACAGCTACCTTCAGACACTGAACCCTCCATCGAGTACGAAAACAGCCCGGGGTGATAATACTCAGAGGGAGATTTTTACCCCTGAATCAGCCAGACCGTACAGAGCCGGGAGAACGGCAGCTGCGGGTATGAAGGATAAAACCGTAAAAAAAAGTAAACAGTCGGGAATCAAAAGAAGGAATTACTCGGCAAGACAACAGGAACAGGCATGGGATGATTTTAAATCAGTTTATGAGAAAAAGAAGGGATGAGTGTGACAGATTTTGATGAAGAGGATGCCCTTGAACGGACTGCAGGCGATCGCGGGATTCTGGCTGAAGTTATTCGTTTCACACTTGAAGATGTCCCTGAAATACTCAAAGGACTTGATTCTTCCTTAAATGATAAAAGATGGCAGGATACGGCAAAACTGGCCCATAAATTAAAGGGGACTGCCGGTGCCGCAGGTGCCAGCAGACTCTTTCTTACCGCTTTGGATCTTGAATTGGCTGCCAGGGATGAAGATACGGATAGCGGCAGGTATAAGTCTTCTCTGAGTGATGCCTTTGATTCATTTCGTTCCCATCCCGGGGTTCGGCGTCTGTCTTCCCTTGACGCCGGAGGGGATGCATAGCTAGGGTAGGGTGATGTTTGTGTCTGTTGTGCTCGACCTTGGAAATGAAGACAGCCTGAAAGCGGTTACCGGACTGCTGTTCCGGTATGGTTTTCGCCAAATGCAGAAAGGTGTTTTTGAGTCTACTTCAATAGATGATAAAAGGCTCAGTCGCCTTAAAATTGATTTGGACAGGGCTACCGACTTTTATGATTCAATACGGTTCTACCAGTATCCTGTTGAGGGAACTGTGGCCATTACCTCTTTAAGCGAGAAGCGATGGCGCCGGGTTATTATCCGGGAACCGGAACAGGACTGAAACTGCATCCCGGGAGGAATTATGATGCTGAGTGATTTAAACGTTATTGGGAAATCCCTGGAAAAAAACATACTTGATACCTGGAGGCGTCTTTGACTCCTCCAGCCTGAAAGATGAAGTTCATCGTCTGGAGGAAATTACTTCCCAGTCGGGTTTCTGGGATAATCATGAAAAAGCTGAACACACAATGGCGGCCATCAAGAGGGTAAAAGCTCGTTATGAGCCCTGGGAGACTCTGGTTGCCGAGCTTGAAGATGCTCAGGTTCTGCTTTCTCTGGCTGACGAGGCCGGTGATGAGAGTATGGAGGCGGAAGTATCTCAAGCTTTTGAAGCCGTATCTCAAACCTATGAAAAATTAAAAACTCTTCAGCTATTAGGGGAGAAAACCGACTCAGCCTCTGCCTTTGTCACCATTCATTCAGGAGCCGGAGGAACCGAATCCTGCGATTGGACGGCGATGCTCTACCGAATGTACGGACGTTGGGTGGAACAGAGGGGATTCAAGATGACTCTTCTCGATATGCAGGAGGCCGAGGGCGGAATCAAATCGGTGGATGTTCAGATTGAAGGTGAATATGTGCACGGACTGCTCAAAGGGGAAGGCGGTATCCATCGCCTGGTAAGAATCAGCCCTTTTGATTCTGCCGGAAGGCGGCATACCTCTTTTGCTTCAGTTTATGTCTCACCGGTATTTGATGATGATATTGAGGTGGACGTGAAAAGCGAAGATATCAGAGTTGATACCTATAGGGCGTCAGGGGCCGGAGGTCAGCATATCAACAAAACCTCCAGCGCTGTGAGAATGACGCATCTTGAAACCGGAATAGTTGTTCAGTGCCAGAATGAGAGAAGTCAGCTCAAGAACAGGGCTACGGCTATGAAGGTACTCAAGTCCAGGCTATATGAGTATTACCGTCAGAAACAGGATGAAGAGCGGGCTTCTACCGCCGCAGAAAAGAAAGATATTGGATGGGGCAGCCAGATCAGATCCTACGTATTTCACCCATATACAATGGTTAAGGATTTGAGAACCCGTCATGAGACAGGTAATATTCAAGCCGTAATGGATGGCGATCTCGATCCGTTTATCGAGGCGTATCTCCGCTGGCGGGCAGGTGGGTCGAGCTGATGAAAATCCTGGTCGTTGACGACCTTGAGTTCATGAGAACCCTGATTCGGGATATTCTCGAAACCGGCGGGCATGAAATAGTTGCCGAAGCTGCCGACGGGCGGCAGGCACTGCTCCTCCGCCGGGCCTGGAAACCGGATCTTACACTGATGGATATTTCCATGCCCAGAATGGATGGTCTGGAAGCCCTGAAACGTATCAAAGATGATGACCCGGATTCCCGGGTGGTGATGTGTTCTTCCCTGGGAGAACAGGAGAAAATCCTCGAAGCGATTCGTCTGGGGGCTTCCGATTATGTTGTGAAGCCTTTTCGGAAGGAGCGGCTTCTCTCTGCTGTAAGGAAAGCGGCAGAATGAGGCCTTATCGCTGGAGGATACTTTCGGGGATTCTCCTTCTTTTCATTATTACTGATGCAGTTTCTCCTGCAGAAGACTCTGATTCTTCCGAAATAGTTATTGAACAGAAGGACTGGAAGGTGGGAATTGCCGTTCTTGCAACGGAAAACAACGATGCAGCTCTGATTTCAGCCGCTTCCCTGATACCCCGGCTGATACGGGATGAGCTCAGTGGTATTGAATCTCACAGATTAACCGATGCTGAGAAGCTGCAGCTTCTTGATAACGCCATTGAAAAAAAAGAAATTGAAAGCTATGCCCGATTAAGTTCCCTTTATTCCGGCAGAGACGATCAGCTGTTTAATCTCAATGCCGATCCTTCTACTCTGAAAGAAATTGAAAAGCAGATTCTTGCTGAATCTCTTATTGGAAATGATTGGCGAAATCTTTCCCGGGATATTTCTTCTGTTCCTGAAAAAATGCAGGTATTGTATCCCGGGCCGCCGAATGGCGGGGAACTCTGGAATGTGGACAGTTTTTCTGTGGATGCCTTCAGGAAAGAGGCTCATCTCGATGTTCTGATTATCGGGAGTATTGTCAAGGTAAGAGACTATTACGGTATCCGGATCTCTGCTCTCGGCCCTGCAGGGGAAGATGTCCTGTGGGAAGGAGCCGGCGGAGAGAACGATCTTGAGACTATTTCTGCCGAGGCCGGAGCAGCTGCCAGGAGTTTGATACTCGGTCGGCCATGGGCCGCTATTACGGTTCAGACCGATCCTCCTGAAGCTGTTATTTCTGTAAACGGAAAGAGTGCAGGAGTGGGGCTGTGGAAGGATTCAACAATGGAACCCGGCGTGATAATCCTGAAAGTGACTGCCCCGGGTTATGCACCGAAAGTATCAACCGTCGTACTGAATCCCAATGAGGTGAAAACGGTTGAAGTCTCTCTCATGGAAACAGTCCAGCCTCAGGTTCTGATACGCAGTGAGCCTTCAGGAGCATCCCTTCGTCTGGGCAGTATATGGCTGGGCAGGGCTCCTTTATCTGTGAATCAGCCGGATCGGGTGATGTCCGTTACAGTGGAGAAGGAAGGGTATACCACTCGAACTGTACCCCTTTATCCTGAAGCTGAGCGCCTGACAATACCTTTGAACCTGGCTCTGGGAAATCCTGTTGAAGAATTGGCCGCTTCCAGAAATAAACTCTACAACTCTATTGCCTGGTTTTCTTTTTCACTGGCACCGACGATTATTCTTCTGGGAGTATCTCAGAATTATGCGAATATGAACTTTAACAGCTCCACACCGGAAGATATGGACCGCTCCTACAATGCATATCAGGTGAGTTACGGCCTTATGTGGGGCGGTGTTGCCATCAACGTCGTTCTGCTCACCAATGTTCTTTTTAAGCTCTCCCGCTATCTGAAAGCAGCCGAGGGACTTTCAGATTGATGGATAGAATAGACCTCTGCAGGGGTTCACGAAGAAGGTTTCATACCATAGGATACCGGCGATATGTTCGGTAGAAGAAAAAAACAGAATACGGGAGAGGCGCGTTCCTCTGTTTCCCCCAAGAATTTCGGTCGCCGTATTAAAGAACTTCTCAGCCGGGGAGTCGGAAGCGGTGAGGCTTTCTATGAAGAGCTGGAAGACCTGCTGGTAGAGGCGGATTTCGGTGCTTCGGCAGCTGTTGATCTGGCGGATGAATTACGGGAGCATCGCAGAAATAAATCCGGGGGATTAACCCGTGATGAACTGATAGAAGAACTCAAGAATCTCATCAGGCCGTCTTTGAATGTTTCCGATCTGACTCCCGATCCTGAGAAACTTACTCTGTATCTCGTTCTGGGTGTTAACGGAGTTGGTAAAACCACCACAATAGCCAAAATGGCACATCGATTTGCTCAAAGCGGGTCTGATAAAATAGTCCTGGCCGCCGGGGATACCTTCCGTGCCGCTGCAATAGATCAGCTTGAGATTCACGGGCGGCGCGTCGGTGCCCGGGTTGTTAAACAGGAACACGGTTCGGATCCGGGTGCGGTTATTTATGACGCCATAAACTCTGCCTTGTCCCGGGGTGATACACTGATTATTGCAGATACCGCCGGGCGGATGCACAACCGGACCAATCTTGTGAAAGAACTCTCTAAAATTGACAGAATTATCAAAGAACGGATCGGGCAAAGTGGTGTTTACAGAAAACTTCTGGTTATTGATGCCACGACCGGTCAGAATGGAATGAGGCAGGCCGAAACGTTTCATGAATCCATTGGTGTGGATGCGGTGGTAATGACAAAGTATGATTCCACGGCAAAAGGCGGCCTTGTGGCTGCAATCAGCCGTAAACTCAGCCTGCCATTTGCATTTATGGGACGGGGAGAGGGCATGGACGACCTGGAACCCTTCAACCCTGACATCTATCTTGATGAGTTGCTGGCAGGCGATTGATGCACTTGATGAGCAGAAGAGTTGTTCTCCCATTATTGATAGCCATGGCGGCAGCCGGAATTTCTTCAGCCGTGGAATGGTATCAATCTTCTCCCGGCGGTATCTCAGGCTCTCCCCTTACCGGCGGCGGGCCGGAGGCGGTCGGATGGTCTTTATCCGTTGATAACGGAACTGATTATAGTGATGGAAGGGAAACCAGACTCCTCTATCTGGACGGTGAGCTTTTTTCTTCAACGGTATATTACCGCAGTAACGGCCGGATGACGGCCAGAGAGAATCTGGATTCCAGCGGCGAGGTTCTATCCCGTGTGGAATATGCCTACGACCGGGAGGGGATTCCCCGGGCTATGTACATCACAACCAGTGATGAGTCTTTATCAGAATTTTATGTTGAGACTGATACAGCGGTTAATTCAGAAGGAACCTTTCATCGGCATACCGGTGGTTCTTCCGGTGACTGGTATATTACCGATCTGAACCAATACGGCCAGCCTGTGGCCCGCAAGGTTCTTGATTCCGGTGTAATTACCGTGGAATCTTCCTGGGCTCGAAATGATAAAGGGATCCTGGGAGAAGAGATTCACCGTTCGGGGAATGAAGAACGGCGGATCCGATACGATGCCAACGGCCGGCTTCTTGAGGAAACAACAATTCGGAACGATCTGGTTATCCTTGTAAGAAGCTATTTCTGGACAAATATAAATCTTACCCGGGTGGAAGAACGGGGTGAAGGACATCTTCTTGTTCGTGAGATGGAGTGGTCCGGCGACCGGATTATTTATGAAACCCGCAGTGAAAACGGGGTAATCACGAGTCAAACCGAGTGGACTAACCCTGATGAGAGGGTGGAAACCCTCTTCCGGGACGGTAAGGCGGTTATCAGGGTTTACTGGAGCGGAGATACAAGGCAGCGGGAAGAGTTCCTGAAAGACGGTGAAGTAATACGTACCCGTGAGGGGAATGTATGAAGCTGAATCCCGGCTGGAAAACCTGGGTGTCCAGAAGATTTCTTACCGGTCGCCGAGGCGGTCGTGGCCGGTTAATCTTTGTTTTTTCTGTGGTTATGATCGGTACCGGTGTTGCCACTCTGATTACGATACTGTCGGTTATGAACGGTCTGCAGCAAGGTTATATCCGGAGCATCCTTGAAATCGGATCCTATCATCTGAAGTGGACTCCTGATCCGGACCTCCCGGGGGGGGGCGGGGATATGGATGAAATTAATGAAATAATTGCCTCGGATCCCCGGGTGAGGCTGACAACCGGGTTTCAGGAGGGGCAGACCATGCTCAGCGGAAGGCGTCCCAGACCTTCAGGTGCCCTAATCCGGGGTACTGATGAAAACCTGTATATAAACGATAAGGCGCTGTCTGATTATATGGATATTGTTGAGGGTGAGTTCAATATCACCGGCCGGGGGATTGTTCTGGGAGATGAACTGGCGGTAAATCTCGGCGTCTCTCCCGGGGATTCTATTACCGCTCTGGATCTCGGTGCTGTCGGTATGTCTCCAACAGAAATAGAGCTCATGGTTACCGGTATTTTTCAATGCGGTTACAGAGAGTACGAATCTTCCCTTGCCTTTGTCTCCCTGGAAACCATCAGATTACTATTTGGAGCAGGGGCACCTGAAATTGGTATCAAACTTATCAACCCCGACCGTGACAGAGCTGTGATGAAGTCTCTTGAACCTGAACTGGCCGGTTTTACCGGCAGTTTGAGCTCCTGGAGAGAAAACAACAAATCATTTTTCGGTGCTCTTCGTACAGAAAAAATAATGATGCTTCTTCTTTTTGCCATGATTTTTGTTGTTGTTGCGGTAAACATTGATAACTCGCTCCGGCGTATGGTTACCGAAAGGGTGGAGGATATTTCCATACTCAAGGCTATGGGTGCCACCCCTGGAGACATCCGGATACTCTTTCTCCGTCAGGGGCTTGTTATCGGTGGTATCGGCGGTGTTACCGGCAGCTTCTTCGGAGTGCTTATCGGTGCCAACGTGGACACGATACTCAAGCTTGTCAGGGAGCTGCGTTATGCACTTTCAAGCTGGTTCAACATCGGCACATTCCGTGCTCATCCCATAGATGCTTTTTTCAGCAGTTCCGAGGTAATGGCCTCGGATGTCCTTATCATACTGCTGCTGGCTGTTACCATGTCTTCTCTGGCAGCCGTACGTGCCGCATCTATTGCGGCGCATCAGACACCGGCGGAGGTACTCAGAAGTGAATGAAACAACAGTAAATCTTGAGAATGTCAGTAAAACATTCAAATCAGGTTCGGATAATCTGAAAGTTCTGCGGGATGTGAACCTGACGGCATCCTCGGGGGACAGCCTCGCCGTAGTTGGAGCTTCGGGATGCGGGAAAAGCACCCTGCTCAACCTCATCGGCGGCCTGGACAAAGCCGACTCCGGTGTAATCACCGCCTGTGGTTTTGAGGTGAGCAAGCTCAGCGAAAAGCAGTTGACTTCCTACAGGTCCGGTGGTGTGGGATTTATTTTTCAGTTTCACTATCTGCTTAAGGATTTTACCGCATTGGAAAATGTGATGCTGCCAATGCTGATGAGAGGTTCCGGGCAGCGAAAAGCCCGGGACGCTTCAATGTCCCTTCTGGACAAAGTTCAGGTGTCCGACCGCTCAGGTCATTACCCCTCACAACTCTCCGGGGGGGAGCGGCAGAGAGTGGCCCTGGCCCGGGCGCTGATTAACAATCCCACACTGATACTTGCCGATGAACCTACCGGGAATCTGGATGAGAATCACAAAAATCTTGTATCAGACCTGCTGTTTTCACTGACGGCAGATGCAGGGAAAACCCTGTTGATAGTCACCCATGCCCGGGATCTGGCGGATAGGGCCGGAAGAACTTTGCAATTGAGTGAAGGACAGTTGATTCCTTCATGAGCGGCCCGTTTTTTACCGCCCGCCGGTTGTTTCTCAGACAGCGGCGTGAAAACCGCCGGGGGCACCCTTTACTGGGGGCTGCAGTGGGTATCGCATTGTCTCTTATACCCCTTGTTACTGTGGATCATGTGGCCGATGCAATGATTGAAGGAATCATTGCCCGGTACAGGGAAACTTCTTCCTTTCATTTTCAGATCCATTCCTGGGGATCCCCCGGTCAGTCCGAATGGGAAGCCCTTGTTAATGATATTAATTCAGGTAAGCTGGCTAAATCCGCGTGGGTTGAACGGCAGGGTTTCGGCCTGGCCAGAGCCGGTGATTTAAGGGAGGGGCTTACCCTGCGTTCCCTCCCTCCGGATTTAAATGAGAGAGATAAGATCTTTGGCTCCTACATCGAATTTGATTCGGGGAAATGGAATCTGGATACTCCGGATTCCATCCTGCTGGGCCGTGAGGCCGCCAGACGGCTTAACGCCGGTGTAGGGGATGAAATACGTGTCCTGACAGCCAGACGTATTAATGACGGCCGGTATGTTCCTCGGGTTTCCCGATTTACGGTTCGGGGGGTTTTTACCAGCGGCTATCAGGATCTGGACCGTACCTGGGCGTTCATCCCTCTGGATACCGGATGGTCGATACTGTCCCCTGAGAGTTCCAGAACCTTCATTGGAGGAAAGTTTTCCAATCCTGATGAAGGTATGGAAGATAATCTGCTCCTCTTATCATCATCTCTTCCCGACCGCTGGATGGTGTATGACTGGAGAGAACTGAACAGGTATCTGTTGAGCAACCTTGAAAATACCCGGAACATACTTCTGTTCATTATGGCACTGATAATTCTGGTCGCTGTATTTAACGTAATGTCGTCCTTGATTATGCTTACCCTGGAGAGGAAGCGGGAAATCGGGATACTCAAATGCACCGGCAGTTCCCCATCGGATATTACAAAAACTTTTGTATATGCCGGTATGCTTGCATCTGCGGCGGGAACTCTCACCGGCCTTGCCGGCGGCCTGCTGGTTTCCCGATATATCAATCAGATTATTTCCGGAGTAGAGGCTTTTCTCGGTTTTTTCTCCGGAGCCGGAGGCATTGGTCCCAAACTTCTGAATGAAGGTTATTATCTTCAGTATATCCCTGTACATATGCGCTGGAAGGCGACAGTGATTATCGGGATTGCCACATTTTCCCTCTCCCTGGCAGCCAGTTATTATCCGGCTTCAAGGGCGGCAAAGCTCAAACCCCTGGATGTTTTGAGAAAACACTGAAAAACAGTCGATACCGTTTATTATCCGCCGGGTAAGATAGATAAATCTCAGGTATTTCAGTATTCTTAAGTACAGGAGTTTTGAATGATCAAGGGATTAACCCAGCGTGCACAGCGAATACTCACCGATCTGGCCAAAGAAGAAGCAAAACGCTTCCATGCGGATAAACTGCTGAGTGAACACATCATTCTGGCCATTCTCAGAGAAAAGGGCGGTGTTGCGTATAAATGCCTTCAGAGACTTGGAATCAATAACTCTGAGATGATCAGCGAATTGGAAAAGGGACTGCCTCAGCGGAATCCCAACTTCCAGTTGGGAGATATTCCCCCGTCAAACCGCGTTAAAATGCTTCTGGAAAATGCCGCCAACGAAGCAACAACACTGAACCATGAATACATCGGAACCGAGCATTTTCTTCTCGCAGCAGCAGGAGAACCCGGGAGTGCCACCAGTGCTTTTCTTTCTCTTTACAAAGTAACCGTCGATATTCTTCGGGGAATTGTTTACGAAATAAACGGTGAGAGGGAAAAGCCGGTAAACCCGAAAAGGAAAACGGAAAAACCGGTGTTTGCCAGGAAGGGGGGCCGGGGTGAAACCAAGTCCGCCACGAGTATGCTGGATGAATTCTCCCGTGATTTAACCGAAATGGCCAAAAAAGATCTTCTGGATCCTGTTGTCGGCAGGGATAGGGAAATCTCAAGGGTTATGAGAATTCTGGCCCGGCGGACCAAGAACAATCCTGTTCTCATCGGTGAACCGGGTGTGGGTAAAACTGCTGTTGTCGAGGGACTGGCCCGGGGAATTATCGGGGGAACCGCTCCGGAAATCTTTTCCGGTAAGCGCCTTGTCAGCCTGGATCTAGCCGCCCTGGTTGCGGGAACCAAGTACCGGGGGGAGTTTGAAGAGCGGCTCAAAAAAGTGATTAAAGAAATCAAAAAAGCCGGGAATATCATCCTCTTTATTGATGAACTTCATACCATCATCGGTGCCGGCGGCGCTGAGGGTGCAATCGATGCCTCCAATATGCTCAAGCCCGCTTTGAGCCGGGGTGAGCTGCAGTGCATCGGTGCCACAACCATGAACGAGTATAAAAAATACATAGAGAAAGATGCCGCACTGGAACGGCGTTTCCAGCCGGTAATCATTGAGGAACCGAGTATTGATGAAACCTATGAGATTCTCCGTGGGATTAAAGAGCGCTATGAGGATCATCATAACGTCACCTATGAGGATGAATCTCTTCGTTCAGCCGCCGAGCTGGCAGGTCGATATGTCACTGAGCGTAATCTCCCGGACAAGGCCATCGATCTGATCGATGAGGCCGGTTCCAGCAAGCGGATGCAGAACAACACCCGGCCTGAAGCCATCGGCAATCTTGAAGAGCAGACCCACCTTCTCACCGAAGAGAAAATCTCTTATGTGAATGCCCAGGATTATGAAAATGCGGCCAGGGTAAGGGATAAAGTCCGGGGAATGCGCAGCCGTATTGATGAGTTGAAAACCGAGTGGGAGAAAACGTTAAAGGAAGAGAAAAATCTTATTACCGTTGAGGATATTCAGGCTATTGTTTCGGAGAACACCGGTATCCCCATGGTTCGTATTGTAAAGAGTGAATCCGATAAACTCCTGCAGATAGAGAATGAACTTCACGAAAGTGTAATCGGTCAGGATGAGGCCATCGCGTCTGTGGCCTCCGCTGTCCGCCGGTCGCGAACCGGCTTGAATTCCCCTTCACGGCCCCTGGGGTCATTTATATTCCTTGGACCCACAGGCGTAGGAAAAACACTACTGGCCAAGAGCCTGGCAGAATATCTCTTCGGGGATGCCGAAGCACTTATCAGGGTTGATATGTCGGATTTTATGGAGAAGCACAACGCATCCCGGCTGATCGGGGCTCCTCCGGGGTATGTGGGCTACGAAGAGGGTGGTCTGCTCACCGAGAAAATTCGTAAGAGACCCTATTCAGTGGTTCTGCTTGATGAAATTGAAAAAGCTCATGCCGATGTATTCAACCTGCTGCTCCAGGTTCTCGAGGAAGGTGAACTTCAGGATAGTTTCGGTCATAAGGTATCTTTTCGGAATGCTGTTCTGATAATGACCTCTAACGCAGGTGCCCGGGAAATCAACAAAGGAAGTTTCGGCTTTACTACCGGTAACGGTGTCATGGTTCATGCAGATATCAAATCCATGGCGATAACAGAATTAAAACGGCTCTTCCGTCCTGAGTTCCTGAACCGGGTAGATGAAATAGTGGTATTTCACAGCCTTGAGTACGATCATGTGATGAAAATAATGGATCTGATGCTCGATGAAGTACGGGAGCGTCTCTCAGGGCTCTCCCTTTCCCTTGATGTCAATATTAAAGCCCGGGATATGCTGATGCAGATAGGTTACGACGTGATTTACGGGGCCAGACCCTTGAGACGAACCATACAGAAAGAAATCGAAGATCCATTGTCAGTGGCAATCCTTCAGGGCCGGTTTGAACCCGGGGATGTCATTTCTGCTGAAGTCAGATCGGGAAAAATCAGCTTCAGGCGGAAAAACAGAAGAAAAAAAATGGCCGTAAAAGCCCTTGAAACAGCTTCTGCAGCGGAAATTACCAAAGATTAATCCGGAAGGCTGATTCCTCGTGTTATGTTGTATGTCATGGTAAAACTCCGCTGCTTTTTCCTGTTGCTCTTCACCCTTTTATTTTCCTCTGCACTCCTTTGGGCTCAATCGGCGGATCAGCTGTACGCCGGAGGACGGCAGGCTTTTACCGATGGACTGTGGCAGACCGCATCGTCTCAGTTCTCACGCCTTTTAAGGGAATACCCCGAAGATCTGCGGGCAGATTCTGCGGCATATATGGGAGCTGTTGCCTATTACAACGATGGTGAATATCAGAATGCCATAGATGTTCTGGTATTATTCCCCCGGCGATACCCGGACTCTCCCTGGAATCAGCGGGTAGCCTACTGGGAAGGTTTGGCCCGCTATGAAAAGGATGACTGGTCCCGGGCGGCGTCAGCTTTTGAAAAACAAACCCGGATAACAGAAGACAGGACTTACCGTGAGCGCTCGCTGCTTTACCTTGGAGCCTGCTGGGAAAACCTGGATAATCTG
The DNA here is from genome assembly GCA_003644105.1 of Spirochaetota bacterium. Lineage (GTDB taxonomy): Bacteria > Spirochaetota > Spirochaetia > DSM-2461 > DSM-2461 > UBA2779. The sequence goes on from QNBK01000006.1 coordinate 28,237, forward strand.
GAAAGTGCCGAAAGGATTTATACCACTTTGATCGATGAGGGGAGGGACCGCGATCTTATTGCCCGGGCCGTATTCCGCCTGGGGCAGATCCGCCTGTCGGATAAGCGGCCGGATGAGGCACTGGATGCCTTCACTCTGATGGCTTACGACTATTCCTCATCTCCCCTGGCTGTGGATATTGAATACTGGATTGCCGAATCCCGGCGGCGGATGGGGCAGGATGAGAAAGCTCTGGACAGTTACCGGAACTTTCTTTCCACGGTGTACAGCTCACCCTACCGGTCTTTCGCTCTGCTTGAGGCGGCGCGTCTGGCCTCCAATGCCCGTTATGATGATGAAGCACTGGCGTATCTGGACTTAAGGGATGAAGAACGCTCTCCGGGACCGGATGAGGGAAAGCCTTCGGTACTGAGAATCCGGGCTGCTTCCTACATGAGGACCGGTCAGATATCCGAGGCCAGATCGGCCTATACCGGGATTCTCAAAGATCCCCTTGATGATGACGAAGCCCAGACCGCCGCGTTCAATCTGGCCCAGACCTGGCTGGGGGGCAGCAGCGTTCTTTCCGCCGTACCCTACCTTGAACAGGCGGGAAATGGTCCGGATGGACGTATCTCCGCCGACTCACTGTATCTGGCGGGAACCATACTGCTTCATTCCGGTAACAGCCGGGGAGTGGTTGTTCTGGAACGCTTTGCATCGGAGAACCCACAGGATAATCGCCGGGAAGAAGCCCTTCGTCTGGCGGTGAAATCCTGGCGGGACGAAAATGATTCAAACCGGGCTGTTGAGGTGTTGAACCTTCTGGTCCGGGATTATCCGCAAAGCGAAAATGCACCTTCCTACCTTTTTCTCCGCGGGGAAATCGCCCTGGAAAGTGGTGATTCAAGTTCGGCTTTACGGGACTACGGCCGTATCACTCGGGAGTACAATGATTCAGATTATGCGCTGGAATCCAATTCCAGAATCGGTTTTATCTATTCAGATAGAAAGGAATTCGTTCGGGCTGCCGGGTATTATCAGGCGGCTGCGGATCTTGCCGGGGGTGTCCATGGGGGAGAGAAGGGCCGCCGGGCTCTTTACTCAACGGCTGTGGCTTATCTGAACGGCGGCAGAGCTGACGATGCGGTGAGGTTGTTTGATTCTCTGGTTCAGTCAGAACCCTCAGGACCCTGGAGTGTTGAGGCTGCTTTTCACATGGGTGAAGCTCTCTACGATATGGAAGATTATCCCGCTGCCCGGCGGGCGTATGAAATTACAACCCGTTACGGTGATTCCGACTGGGTATTTGAAGCTTTCTATGGTATCGGCTGGACCTGGTTCCGGGAGCTGAACTGGGGGAAGGCAGCCGGGGGCTTTAATAAAGCTGCCGATGCGGCTGTAAACAGCGAGCAGAAGGCCAGAGCCTTGTATCGTGTCGGTTTGAGTCTGGCTTCAGAAGGGAATTGGGAAAATGCACTAACCTTCTACGATAAGGCCCTTTCTCCCATGGTGGGAAACTGGAGGGAAGAGGCGCTGTATCAGAAATCCTGGGCTCTTTTAAATCTCAATCGATTGGATGAGGCAGGGGAGACTGCCGGGATGATGGCCGATGAGTTCCCGGACAGTGAACTTCCCCCGGATCTGCCCTTCCGAATGGGTGAAAATGCCATGAAAGCCGGTGAATATGCCGAAGCTGTCCTCTGGTACGACCGTTGCCGGAATGATTTTCCGGATTCGGATATTGCCGTTCAGGCTGATCTGCGCGGGGCTCTGGCGGTCCGGGCGGGCGGGGATGCCGGAGCTGCGGCAGAACGGTATGGGGCATGGGTGGTTCGCAGGCCGGATAATCCCGGTGCTGCATCTGCCGCAAGATCCTGGGCGGAGGCTCTCAAGGCAGCGGGCAACCCCGATGCAGCATCAGAGGCCCTGAAACAGGTATCAAGCCTTGATACCGGGAATAACAGCCTCAGTTCACCGATCGTTCTGGCATGGGCGCGGATAATGGGGATTCCTCCTGAATCCCGGGAACTTCTGGAGAATCTTGCCGGGGATGAATCACTTCCTTCCGCTGAAAGAGCAGAAGCGTTATTACTGACGGCTCACCGATACCGGATGGATGGCAGCACCGAACGTTCCAGACAGCTTTACGAAGTTCTTATACGTGATGTTCCCGGGCGGATCGGAGCGGAAGCTCAGGAAGGAGTGGCCCGGAGTTTTGCCGAAGAAGGAAAACCGGATGAAGCTGCTGAAGCCTACCTTGCCGTCCCCTATCTCTTTCCCGAGCAGACAGATCTGGTATCCCGGGCTCTCAGGGAAGCCGAACGGCTTTACCGGGAAGCCGGCCGTGAGGATGAGGCGGATAAAATTCATTCCCGTATTCAGTAATGGAAACCGCTTCCCCCGATAAATTCTCTGATAATGGATAGTTCTGGAACGTCTTCTACCGGGAAGGGTGAAAAGTTCCTCAGGAAGGCCATCAGTCTGCGGGCTTCCCCATATTCTTTCTCAACCGGACTGACGGTTCTCAGCAGGGGTTCGGCAAAGATCTTCAAAATGGCCAGTTCGTAATCAAGGGCGGAATTGAACATTACATCGGCAGAGTCCTGATAGGGGAAGATGTGGCGCTCTTCACCTCTGCGAACCGACGGCCACATCTTAAGAGTATCGATGGCAGGGTAACTGCGGAACTGATGATCTCTGACAATACGCCTGATAAGCCGGTTGTCTGTTGTGGGAATACGGTTGTGGTCGTCCAGATTGAGTTGAGTCAGTGCGGAAATATAGATTCTGAAGGCC
>QNBK01000007.1 GCA_003644105.1 Spirochaetota bacterium
ATACAGCAATTCATAGAATCCGGAATCTTCAAGCAGATTTCAGTCTATGATGGTCTGGTTCCTGGAAAACCCGGCCGATGTGGATGTTTTGTACGGATTCAGGAGAAAGACTGGAAAAGTGTAACTGTAATATCGTAGTGTTTAGACATGAACACAAAAAACACAAGAATAATCCGACGGATCGCCCTGGGCCTGGCTGTCGTTATCACATTACTGGGCAGCGGATGCCTGAGCGTCTTCCAGGAAATCTCGGTAAAATCCGGGGGCAAGATTGAAACCCAGGTACGCTTCTCCATAAGCAAGGCCATGATGACATCCCTTGGTGAAATGACCGGGGACCAGGAAGACACGGATGAAATGTTCGATCCTGAAAACGGACCAATAAACCCCGACAGCATTCCTAGTCTGGAGAATGTTGTTGTAAACGAACTGGATAACGGAGTGGATGTCGGTATCCACTTCTCCGGAACACTGGGAAAGATTCCCGCGGGAATCAGCCCGGCCGATGCACCCTTCGTCCCGTTTGAAGAAGGAAACACCATCACTATAGGCCTGCCGCCCCTGGATGAGGCAGGAGAGATGTCCTCTGGATCAGATTCCGATGAGATGGCGGCCCTGTTTTTTGCCAGCACCCGCTACCAGCTTCTGATGGATAAAAATCTCTACCCGGCAATAAGCTCCGCAAAAGTAATGGCAGGAAGTGATGAGTACCCGGCATCGGTAACCGAGGTGGAACACGGCTGGCTGGTTGAGTTTCCTATCAGCTACTGGATGCAGTCAGTTAAGGGATGCCTGCTGGTGATTGAACGGTAACGACTTATCGATTCACCCCGTCGGGAGGAATCTCTGAAGGCCCTCCGGAGTCAAAGTTCACACCTTCACCACTGCTTCCTTCTTCGAGTAACTTCAATCGGGTTTTCAAGGACGTTATAATCCCGGTAAGTTTATCAATATGATGCCCCTGATCGGCCAGAACAAGATTCATACGGTTAATCTGGTCTTCCAGGTGCATCAGCTGAATTTCCGTTGAGTAATCAGACTGCATTGCGGTCTTCCTCTGCTTTGGTAAGCTGAACCCGGGAAGAATCAGTCTTATTCTGCTCAATAGTTATCGCATAATCCTGCCGGCGGCAGATGGATTTACACCGATCCCCGTCCACACTCTGTATCAGACAACCTGTTGAATCAGAGCTAAATACCAAAAAAGATCCCGGATCGATTACCCTGCATGGCACTGAAAGATTAATAAGTTCCCCGGTATCCATTCGAACAAGAAGAATATGGTCAATTAAAGCTTTTACAACTAAAGCACTTTTCATACCCCACAACCGTATCACATAACTCTTTACCCCACAACGAAACAGTTGTTCATTTGAGTATTGTCATTACACGAAACCCCAGCACGCGAATGGTTACATGTATTTTTTGTCATCTTATCTACAGAAACAACCCATATCTGATTCACAAAGTCTTCACAATCGGATACTAAATTACTAATCAGTAATTGCGGGTGTCAGCAGCCGGCAAGAACTTTTTCATAGATTCCTCCTTTTCAGTGGTTAACCGGGCAGTACGTTGTGCTGCCCGGTTCTTTTATACTTTCTTAAAAGCAAATACAATTAATTGAGATACTGAGATATACTTGTATCGATAAATATGGAAAGCTGCGAACTTGAGAAGGATTTAATCCGTTACAAATCATTACCCGATACAAGCACTGAACAGGTTATTGAATCCGGTACATCCATTCTCTCCCGCCTCACAGGGAATAATTATATCGCTGATAGAGCTTATCTGCACTCACGCATCGGGAAAGCCCTGATTAACAGAGGAGAGTATGAGTCCGCATTCCGGGAGCTGTCTCAAGGCAGACAGTTGCATGATGAGCTGGGTGATATGGAAGAGGTGCTCAGAGACCAATTGGCTTTCGGTATAATTTATGGTTTATCAGAACAGCCGGAAACGGCATTTGAGACTTTCCTGACAATCAGAGATAAGGCACGAACCCTGGAGCTGATGGAGATAGAAGAGGCCTCCATTTGCAACATGGGGCGCATCTGTAACGATATGAATCGGTTTGAAGAAGGTTTCAGTTTCTTGAAGGTGGCCCAGAAACTGGTTGAAGTTACTGGAAATATGGAACATAAAGCCGCTGTTCTTCACGAAATTGGCAGAAACAAGCTGACTCAGGGTTATTTGGAAGAAGCCACCCCATATCTGGAGGAGGCCTGTCAGATTGCTTCTGAACAAATGGGTGCCTTCAGTTATGAGGTGCTCATTTCCATGGGAGAGCTGTACTCGCGCTTATCAAGATTCAAAGAAGCCTTCGAACACCTGAACAACGCCATTGATTTATGCCGGCAGAATAATATCAGCCATGGTGAAATCCTGGCTCTCTATCACCTGGGAAATCTGTTTGAGAAAACAGGGAAGTCAGAAAAAGCAGCAGAATGCTGGGAAAATTGCTTAAAACTATCAGAATCACTACAGCTCCGACAATACAGGATATTAAGCGGAGAGTGCCTTGTTGGATACTATAGGCAGATAGAAAACTATGAACAGGCATTGAAAATGCTGGAAATGATTCGGAAAGAGGAACAGGACTACCGCAACGAGAGACTCCACCATACCATCAGCGTTTACGATCAAAGTACACGTATTGAGGATCTGGATCAGGAGGTGCAGGCCTGGCGGAAACGATCAGGAGAACTTGAAAGAATACGAAGTGATAAAGAAGAATCTATCCGCGAATTAAAAACCATCAGAGATATCGGACAGGAACTCACGGCCTCCCTGGATCCGGATCAGATAATTGAAGTTCTTAACAATCGCCTTACTCAATTAGTCGTTGTAAATGGAATGCTCATTGCTTTTTATCTGAAAGAAGAGCAGGAACTGGATATAAGATATATTATTGAGAACGGAAAACAGCTGAAACCAACCCGTTCGCCTGTTGAAATAAATAAATCCTTGAGTGCCTGGTCAATTTTAAACGATGAAGATATCCGGCTTAACACAAGAAAAGAAAGCCTGAAATACACAGAACAACTGGGCCCGGTTAAAGGTAGCCAAACCTTTAATGAATCGTTTCTCCTTGTTCGATTAAAAATAGAAAACCGGATTATTGGAGTTCTGTCCGTTCAGGCAACGAAGAAGAATGCCTATACAGAACGGCATCTTAAAGTGCTTCAAGCCCTGGCGGGGTTTATAGCCATAGCCCTTTCCAATTCCAATGCCCATCAGAGTCTGGTTCTGGCCAATGAAAGAATCGCCTACATGGCAACTCACGATCCAATGACGGGATTGCCGAACCGAATGAGAATTATGGACCGCCTGGAGCAGGAACTGAACCGCAGCCGGCGATACGATAAAACACTGGCGGTTCTATTTATCGATCTTGACGGTTTCAAACGTGTAAACGATACCCACGGTCACCAGGCCGGTGATTTTGTTCTTAAACAAATTGCCGAACGGCTGTCTGCCGGTATAAGAGCAACAGATGCGGTTGGTCGACTGGCCGGAGATGAGTTTCTGGTTATTATTACTGATGACTGTACAAGAGAAAACGGTTTACAACTGGCTGAAAATCTTCGTAAATTGCTTTCTGAAAAGATCGTGTTTGAAAAAGCTTCTTTAACAGTAACTGGAAGTGTCGGCCTGGCATTCTATCCTGAAGACGGGAGCAATTCGAAAGATTTGGTAAAATTGGCTGACAAAGCCATGTATAAAGCAAAAGAGAATGGTAAAAACCAAATCGCCACCCAATCTTCCCCACTTTAAGCGACTCCCGCTTCGGCATGATGCTCCAAGCCGGCTCCCGCAGCCTTGATTCCTTTACGTTTCTCAACAAGTCTGTATAAAGTCGGGATAAGGAACAGTGTTACCAATGTGGATGTTACCAGCCCTCCGGCGATGGCCTGGCCCAGCGGGGCATAGATTCTTGCACCGGAACCTTGGGCAAAGGAAAGAGGAAGAACACCAAAGAACGTTGTAAGGGTTGTCATCATGATGGGCCGCAGCCTGGAAACCGAACCTTTTATCACAGCGTCATCCAGCCTCATTCCGTCATTCCGCAGCTGATTAATCCGATCAACCTGAACAATGGCGTTGTTCACCACAATGCCGGCAAGAGCGACTATCCCCAGAAATGAAATCAGGGAAATATCGGATCCGAATACAGCTAATCCACCGACAACCCCGATAAAACTGAAGGGTACTGAGGCCATGATTATCAAAGGCTGAACAAGACGCTCAAATTGAATTGCCATTACGGCATAAACGAGAAATAGAGCAATCAGGATTACAAGACCGAGTTCAGTCAGGGAATCTCCTATCAGGCCGCCGACACCCGTTAACCGCCACTCAACACCGCTATTCAGGGGTTGTTGTTCCAATGAAGATTTTAACCTTCTGGTGATATCCCGGATATTTTCACTTTTTGTAAAACCAATAACCGTTAAAGTTCTGGCCCTGTCGTGCCGCCGGATACCCGACACTCCGATATCATCATGAACAGAAGAAAATGTATCGATTGCTGTTAACTTACCACTGGAAGTCCTCACAGAAAGACGTCCCAAAGCTGCCGCATCCGGAGACTCTCCATCCAGGGTGGTATTAAGAAGAATTGATCTGTCGGGACTGTTTAATGGACGGTAGTCTCCTGCATCCATCCCTTCAAAGGCAATTCTTGCTGTTAGAGCGGCATCATACGCACTTACCCCCAATTGACCCATGGACTCACCATCAAGTTGAGCCGTTATAAATCTGCGATCTTCACTGATATCCCGAACCGTACTGAGAATATCCGGGTCGTTTCCAAGTATTGATTCAACTCTTTCGGCTGCAGTGTTCAAATCAGACATGGACGCTGAGGAGAGTTCCACCCTGTATCCGAAACCATCGGCACCCATGGAAACCAGGCGGTCAAATCCTCCGTTAAAGATGGTTACCGCAATCCCGGGTAATACAGGTGGTAAGGATTCGTTCAGAACTTCGATAATCTCCCGGAAATCTCTCTTTCTATGAATTTCAGGTTTGAGAAGCAGCTGTCCCCACACCGCTTCACGTTTTCTTGCATCTCCGGAAAGATCGTCCTCCATCCCGGCATAAAAAATAATTTCAGAAAGTTCCGGCAGCTCTGAGCGAATAAGGGCTTCAGCCCGGTCCGCTGCTGCGGTGCTTTCTTCAAGAGAAGAGCCGGAGGGAAGATCCAGCGATATAAATATTTCATCATAATCAGCGGCAGGAATAAAAGAGAGACCCATCATATCTGCTGCCAATACACTGATTATCAGCACCGCAGCAGCTGTAAAGATAACGGTTCCGCTCATATTCAATGATTGTTTCAAACTGGACCCGTAACTCTTCTCTATTTTTGACATAAATCCGGATTTTCTCTTACGATGCTCATTTCTCAATAGCCCTCTTCTCGCCAGGGGAGGAACCAGAAATAAGGCTGCAAAAAGAGAGGCCCCGAGGCTGAGAACTATTGTCAGAGATAGATCGGTAAGAACACTACCGATGATTCCGGAGAGAAACATCATTGGAACAAAGACACTTAAAGAAGTTGTTGTGGATGCGATAACCGCACTTGAAACACTCCCTGCCCCGGCCAATGCAGCTGTATCGGCATTTTCACCGGAGGCATGACGACGATGAATATTTTCCAGAACAACAATTGAAGCATCAACCACCATTCCCAATGAGACGGTAATCCCTGCCAGGGTAAGTACATTGATAGATTGACCGAACAATTTCATTCCGGCAAAAGTAATTACCAGACTGACAGGAAGTGATAAAGCAACAACCATGGTATAGCGCCAGCTCCGAAAGAACAGAAAAATAACCGCAATGGCCATAGCAATTCCCGTTAACGCTGATTTTACCACAGTACCCAATGAACTGCGGATCGTCCCACTGTCATCATGAAGAACAAAGTAGCGGTAACCTTCACTTCCTTCTGTTTCAAGTCTACCCAGACGTTCCCGTATCCCCCGGCTCATAATCAGGGCATTTCCCGTCTCTCTTTTCGTTACCTGGATAACCACAAGATCCTGCGCACCGGAACGGACTCTTTCAGAAGCCTCCTCATAGACTTCTGAAACAGTACTGATATCTGCCAATCTTACCGGTGAAGAGCCTTTGTTCCCTACAATAAGATTCTCAATATCAGTAATTTCAGTAAACTCACCTGCAACCCGGAAAGCCCATTCACCACCACTCCAATTAACAAGTCCTGCGGGAAGTGTCGTATTTCTATTCCTGATGGCTCCCATTACATCCAGAGGAGCAACGTTTACAGCAGCCATTGCGTCCACATCAAGTTTCACCTGGAGTACCAGCCTGCGGTCGCCCAGAACCTTGGCATCTGCCACACCATTAACCTTATAGATTTCGGGGATTACAGTATCTTCCACATATCGCGAAATTCGATCGGAATCCCAGGGACCGGATACGGCAAAACTGAAAACCGGGAGATCTGAAGCACCCCAGATGGAAACAAGAGGTTTCCCTCTGAGATTATCCGGCAGATCCGAAGAGGCCCGATCCACCCTGATTCTCACTTCCTGGAGAATCTCACTCACATTTGTATCTTCGGTGAACTTCAACTTGATGATGCTGATACCTTCACGGCTCTCTGAGTTCAAATCAGTCATTCCCGGTAAGGAGGCAAAATAATCTTCAAGAACGGTTGTAATATCACTTTCCACATCCTCTGCACTGACACCCGGCCAGAGGGTTACCACGGAAGAGGTTGGCATAACCATGGGAGGGACAAACTCCCTGTTCAGGAAAAGAAGTGCAATGATACCGAACAATACAGCTCCGGCAGTTATCACTAAAACTGGAATAGGATGTTTCAGAGACCAGGTACTCGGCTTCATATCAGGCACCTGCCTCAAAAACTGTAACAAGCTGCCCATCCTGTAAAAGGTTCTGCCCATCAAGAACGTAGAGTCCCCCGGACATTCCTTCCGGTATGGAAAATCTCTCTTTATCACGGAAAACATCATTCAGATGAATCCGAATTACTTTCTGATTATCCGGATTTATCTGCCAGAGATTGCCATCTGCAGAGAGGGCTCGTAAAGGTAGAGACCAAATGTTACTTTTTTCAGCAAGAACAAAAATCACCCTCATACCGGCGCCAATCGGCCATGGATTATCTCTGGCATCAATGGAACAAATCACTTCAAAAGTTTTATCATCCGGTGAAATACTCGAGGAAATCCTGATTATCTTAAATTCTCTGATACGTTCATCTCCTCCTGCAGGGTACGAGACAAGAGCTTTTATGGATTCAGGCCTGGTGAAATTTTCCCAGTACTTCTCAGGGACATGAACTTTAACCCGGGGATTTCCATTATCACCGATGAGAAAAAGAGGATATTCAGGGGATGCAGAGTTTCCTGAGTCGGAAAACCGTTTCAACAGCAAGCCGGAAACCGGAGCCTTGATTTCCGCATATCCAAATTTCATTTTTGCCAACTCGTATCTTGAATAAGCGGCATCCCGGGAAGCCTTTGCTTCATCCAGCTGTTGCAGACTGACACCGGAACTATCCTTTATACGGTTGAGCCTGGAAAGACTGCTGTCTGCCAGCAACCAGACGGATTCAGCAGCTTTCAGTTCCAGCAGGTAGGGTTCAGAATCAATTCTAGCCAGAATGTCACCCTCGGTAACTTCATCCCCTTCATCAAACGATATCCCAAGGATAGTTCCGGAAACTTTCGGAACCACAGTTACCATCCGTTCGGCTTCCAGAACACCGGTAAGCGTAATTTCATTCCGCAAATCATGGAGTTCCGGACGTACGGCGGATACAGGTATGGGACGGATTTCAACTGCTGTTTCCGGAGTTATCCTGAAATGAATCCAGAACCCCAGAAAAGTAATAAAAAGAACTGAAATTGTTGCTATTACTATAAATCTGTAACGTGATTTGGTTTCCACATTTTCAGATTAAAATGAAAACTGCAGATATATCAGAGAACAAACGTCAGAAACGCACCTGAAGAAGATCATGTTTTTTTAAGGAGGTTTGTCATAAGCGGAATAATACAGTTTAAAAGAATTTATCAGGGCAAAAAAACCGGGAGGCCGTTGATACGGCACAAGATGAATATCCCGTGGCCCCTCCGCATCAAGCCCCCCGCTGATTAGGAGTATAGGGAGATAATGAGACCACCGGTACGGGTCATACGTCATAATCGTACATGACATTCATCATTAAATTTCAGATTCTTACCGACAGTCATACGGCAGTCTGTGTTAATATTCAGCCAGAGATATGAAAAAAAGTACGTTTCAATCAGATGGGGAACACATCAGAATATTCAGATACTTCTCAGGAGGTGTTGCTCTGGTGTTTCTCCTGATGCAGTTAATTCCAAGTCCTCTGGATAGCAGTAATCCTATATATAGAAAGTCCATGACTCTATTCTCAATCACCTACGGGGCAATTTTCATCTATCTGCTTATTCCCGGTCTGAGAAAGCTGATGCACAAATATTACCTGCCGCCGGTACTCATCGCCGCAAGTATTATCCCGATTGCCATAATCAACGCAAAATACAAGGCACTGCTTGATGCCGGAAGCTCCATAAACACCCTCGATGATACAATGACTGTAACAATCCTGCTTCTATTCCCTTTGATAATCACCGCCTGGCAGTACAGTTTCCCCATTGTATTTCTTTTTTTTGTTGTACTTGGTTTTATGGATCCCTTGATTATCATTCTTGTAAATAAAAGCTTCACACCGGCCATCTATGGAGCTTTTAATGCTTCCCTGGTCCGTATATTGGCCCTTGGAGCTGTAGGATTCATGATTACCATGCTCAGGGATCAGCAGCGGATTGAACGGGCGGCTTTGGAAGACGCCAATCGCAAACTGGAAGAATACGCTTTGGCTAGTGAGCGGCTGGCAGCCAGCCGTGAGCGGAACAGAATAGCAAGGGAACTTCACGATACTCTGGCACATACCCTGAGTGGACTGGCCATACAACTGGAAGCGGCCAAAACCATTGTCCACGGGGATAACCCGCAACTTGTAGAGATGATGGATAAAGCAAAAATAACCATTCGTGAAGGTTTGGGAGAAACACGCCGGACACTTAAAGCATTGAGAGCAAGTCCCCTTGACGACCTGGGACTTTCATTGGCGTTGCAGAGACTTGCAGATGATGTAGCCGACAGGGATACCATAGTCGTTACAACGGAACTTATCGAGGAGAATCCGGATTGGAGTGAGAATCTGGAGGAAGGAGTTTACAGGATTGCTCAGGAATCCCTTGAAAACATCATCCGTCATGCAGCAGCTTCCAATGCCCTATTGAAACTGGAGGGAAACCATAATTCTCTCAAACTTACCATTACCGACAACGGTAGAGGATTTGAAACCAAAACATACCATGAAGATGGACGATACGGGCTTCGAGGTATGAAAGAAAGGTCAATCGGACTGGGCGGAGATTTATCAATCAACAGCCGAACAGGCATCGGAACAACGATTACATTCACATGGGAGGCACACCATGCCGGATCCGATTAATATTATTATCTGTGATGATCAGGATATCGTCCGGGAAGGGTTGAAAACCATTCTGGAAGCGGACAGCGATATCCGGGTAATCGCTACAGCGGAAGATGGTGAAGATCTGTTCAGGCAAATTGAATCCTCAGGTATTCCGGATATGGTTATTATGGACTTGAAGATGCCGGTAATCAACGGGATACAGGCCACCCGGATGCTTCGTTCCCGGCATCCAAATACAAAAGTACTGGTTCTCACCACCTACGATGACGACCAATGGGTTATGGACGCGATAAGAGCCGGAGCCTCGGGCTATCTTCTGAAAGACACACCGAGAATCGATTTAATTGATGCGATTAAGGGCACACTCCAGGGTCAAACTTTTGTCGATCCTTCAGTAGCAGGTAAAATGCTGGCCATGGCGGCAGGAACCATACCCCGGCCTGTCGAATCTTCCGCTCCTGACATTCGTCCAAGGGAAAAACAGATTCTGCTTCTTATAGCCAGAGGCATGTCAAATGCCGATATTGCAGCAGAATTGTACCTGTCTGAAGGAACCGTCAGGAATTATGCCAGCGCATTGTTCAACCGGATAGGAGTGACAGATCGGACACAAGCTGCGATTGCCGCATTACGATACGGAATCATCAGCCTGGACGACATTTAAACCTTGCCCAGCCCCGGACAGCATGAGTATCATGGGCGGTATGAATATCACTCAAAGAGCCCGGGAAGCCCGGGAGGCCAGCCGGCGGATACTGTCGGTGAGTGCCGAATCCCGCAGTTCCGCTCTCAAATCTGTCCGTCTGGCATTAATCAGCCGTTCTGAAGAAATTTTTGCTGCCAATAAAATCGATATGGACCGCTCTGCCGATGAAGGGCTCGCTCCACCTATGCTGAAACGGTTGAAGTTCGATGAAACAAAACTCAACAGGGTTTGTGAAGGAATCCGGTCTCTGGAGCTGGCTGAAGATCCCATGGGCCGGGTTCTCGAGAAACGGGAACTGGATAAAGGGCTTATCCTGAGCCGTGTTGCCGGGCCGATCGGGGTAATTGGAATGATATTTGAATCCCGGCCGGATGCCCTGATTCAGATTGCAACTCTGTGCCTCAGATCGGGGAATGCAGTTATTCTCAAAGGCGGATCCGAGGCTCTGGAAACTAATCGGATTCTTACCCGTATTATTGCAGAAGCTTCAAGCGGAGAAACCCTCCCCTCCGGGGGCCAGCCGGATGGCTGGATTCAATTAGCCGAAACCCGGGAAGAAGTAAGAGAGATGCTGATTCTCGACCATCTGATCGATCTTCTTATTCCCCGGGGGTCTAACGAGTTTGTCGCTCGTATCATGAGGGATTCCTCCATCCCTGTTCTGGGCCACGCTGATGGAATTTGCCATGTGTATCTTGATAAAGATGCGGATCCTGAAAAGGCTGTTCCCATCGTTCTGGACTCCAAAATGCAATATGTCGCCGTGTGTAATGCAGCAGAAACCCTCCTGGTACATTCAGCTGCAGCTGAAACATTGCTGCCCCTCATTCACGACAGTCTGACGGCTGCCGGATGTGAATTACGGGGATGTGATCGCACTCAGAATATTATTGCGGTTAAAGCGGCCCTTCCTGAGGACTGGGACACCGAATACCTTGATGCCATTCTCTCCATTAAAATTGTCGATACCCTTGATGAGGCTGTCGCACATATTCACCGCCATGGTTCCGGACATACTGAAGCAATTGTTACCGAAGATGAGAAATCTGCCGAAGCGTTTATGGCCAGGGTAGATGCCGCTGATGTCTTTCATAACTGTTCTACCCGTTTTGCAGACGGGTTCGTCTTCGGTCTGGGTGCGGAGGTAGGAATCTCCACTTCAAAGATTCATGCCCGGGGGCCGGTGGGTGTTGAGGGATTACTGAGTTACCGCTGGCAGCTCCGGGGATCGGGCCAGGTAATCAGTGATTACAACGACGGCCTGAAAACTTTTACACACAAAGAATTGTGAGAAATTTCAGTGATGTCAGACGCATTGTCGTCAAAATAGGAACAAATATTCTCGCACCGGGGGGTATCCCCGATGAGAAGCGAATAGAAAAAATAGCTGTTGATGTTGCAATATTAAAAAAACGCGGTTTAAGTCCCCTGCTGGTAAGTTCAGGTGCTATAGGTTTCGGTGCCATCGTTCTGGGACTGGAGGATAGGCCCAAAAAGGTTGAAATGAGGCAGGCCTGTGCCGCCGTCGGCCAGCCCATCCTTATGGAACACTGGCGCAAGGCCCTGAATAAACAGGGGATTACCACGGCACAGATACTGTTAAGCCGGGAAATTTTTGACGACCGCCGTTCTTTTCTGAATCTTCGTAATGCGGTGGAAAGCCTGCTGGAGATTGGTGCTGTACCGGTTCTGAATGAAAATGACAGTGTTTCAACATCTGAGATTGGAGATATCTTCGGTGATAACGATGCCTTGAGTGCCCATGTAGCCAGTAAGCTGGATGCCGGTCTGCTGGTACTGCTTACCGATATTGACGCTCTTTACGACAGTGATCCCCGGCATAATCCTGACGCCCGAGTGCTGAAAGTTGTGAAAAAAGTAACTGAGAGCATCAGATCCGCTGCGGGAAGAGCCGGAAGTGAACATGCTACCGGTGGAATGATTACAAAGATTCAGGCGGTTGAAGTAGCGGCCCGGGCCGGGTGCAGAACGGTACTTGCCGACGGACGTCAGAAAAACGTTTTGCTGAAGATTCTTGACGGTGAGGATATCGGAACTCTGTTTCTCGCCGGCCCGAAGCTGGGTGCCAGATCCCGCTGGATACTCGGAGCCAGACCCAAAGGAGAAATCAACATTGATAAGGGAGCACTTACAGCTCTTAACAGACGAAAGAGTCTGCTACCGAAGGGTGTTACTTCAGTCAGTGGAGTATTTGAAATCGGAGACGTTGTTCTCATTGAATCCCGATATCATGCTGTTTCCTCCATGAGTAGTGAAGAGATACGCCGAATAATGGGACATCACTCCAGAGAGGTTCAAACCCTTCTGGGACCGGGAAGAAAAGAAGAAGTAGCCAGAGCCGAAGATATCGTGGCACTATACCAATAAGGAAGCGGGTTATGACGGATATATCCTGGAAAATCCTCAATGAAGAGTCAGATATCGCCCTCATCCTTTTGGATGTTGTAATGGAGGAGGATGATTCAGGGCCGAAACTTGTAAAGTACATACGGGACGATTTGGGAAACAAGCTGACACGCATCATTCTCAGAACGGCTGTTCCCGGAGAAGAGTATGAAATAAACGATTACAAAGAAAAAATATATCTTTCAACAACCCGCCTTTTCACCCCTTATTGTAAAATCTCTCCGGAACTACCAGGATCTGGTAAGACGCCGGGATGTCAACAGAGAAATTGAAGAAAGCTATGCTTGCGACCAGCTCCCGTCAGAATGAGCAAATTCACTTCTCGCAAGTTCGCTTCGCGAACCCGCTGTTTTCGCTCATATTTAGGGTCGTGCCGCAGCGTAGCGAGGAACGATCCCGGCATTCGCTTGAGAATAAAAAAATCCTGATGCGGGATAATAACTGAAAAAGGACATTAATTATGGCAAAACGTATTGATATCGATAAAGCCGGTCTTGTGGAAATTGTCGGAAAAGGATTGATACTCAACTTAACAACTGACGATCAGGACAGAATTCTCATACGGGCAGAATCTGAAGCCGGTGGGTACCGTATTAAAATCAAGGTTCATGAAGACGATCCGGGAGTAATCACCTATGCTCTGGGCGAAGTAATCGGCGGGCCGCAGCTGTCAATCGTCAAGTAAATATCAATTCCCCGGGTATTCCTGCAGAATCTCGTCAATTGGTACCGGCTTGGAAAAGAGGTAACCCTGAAAATACTGACAGCCCCTATCGTTTAGAAAAACAAGTTGGTTGAGCATCTCTACCCCTTCTGCAACCAGATCCATCTTCAGGTTCTTTGCTATGGAAATTATTGAGTTGATCAGAGCTTCATCCCTGACATCTCTGGAAATACCGGAAACAAAGCGCTTGTCAATCTTTATCTTATCCAGGGGAAGATTCTTGATATAACTCAAAGAGGAGTACCCGGTACCGAAGTCATCAAGAGAAATCCTGTAACCCCGCTCACGTAATGCCCGCAGGTTTTTTACTACCTGATCGACATTTTCAATAATGGCTCCTTCGGTAATCTCAAATCCCAACAAGGATCCGTTAATCGGGCTGCGTTTGTTCAGTGCTGAAAAACGCTCAATAAGGTCTCTGGATTTCAGTATTTTCGGTGACATATTAACATTGATACGTACTATTCCATTCTCTTTTGAAAATAAAAGAGCGTCACTGACTACACGATCCATCATCCACCAGGTAAGGGGTATAATCAAACCGGAAGATTCGGCAACTGATATAAAAACTTCCGGAGATACGTCTTTCAATACAGGATGGCTGCATCGTGTAAGAGCCTCCATCTCGGCAAGAGAGCCATCTCCATTGACGATTGGTTGATAAACGACATGAAACTGGTCTTTTTTTAAAGCTTCCCGCAGGGCATTTGCGATAGACATATTTCTTAATGTCCGGCTTTCAAGCTCAGAGCTGTAAAAAAAGTACGTGTTTCTGTCCTTTTTCGCTTCAGCCAATGCGGTTTCACAACGCCTGAACACATCGTTCACATCATCACCGTCATCCGGCAGTATGACAGCTCCAAGGCTGACACCAAGATACAGATTGGAATTATCAATTTCAACCAGACTTGTTAAATCTTCAAGTATCTGTCTGGCAAGATCGAGAGCGTTTCCCCGGTCTCCCACATCATCCCAGATAATAGCGAACTGATTCCCGTAAAGGCGATACAAACGATCCCTTACACCGAAACGGTTTTCTATTTTATCACCGACATCCTTGATTACGAGGTCTCCGAAAGAGAATCCGAAGGTATCATTCACATCCTTGAAATTATCCAGATCGATAATGAATACCGCTTTTATTTTACCAAGAGAAATTGTTTCTATGAGATGATTGTTCAGATGCAGCATGAAGGATTTACGGTTCGGCCGGCCGGTCATTTCGTCGTAATAAGCCATGAGCATCAGCTCTTTTTTACTCTCCTCCATTGCATGAAAACTGTTTTCCGACTCAATTTCCCTGTCTCTGTAGCTATAGGATAAAGAAAGGGTTACCGAAATATAAAAAAAGAGAAGCCCGGAAAGCATCCCCGGATAGAACCCCAGAAGCATCCGGTAGTTATCAACAAACAGGGCAACTAATATGGCATCAAACAGACTTCCAAATGAGAGAATGAGATAACCGATAATCAGAGAGCCGTGAACATCCCTGCTGTTTTTATTTTTATGAAATAGCAGCATCAGCATAAAACCGGCAATCCAGTTAAACAAACTCACCGATGCCCGAACATACTGAAGAGAACCCACTACAACTCTTCCGTCGATATAGGTGCTCAGCAGCAGTACAGGTTTAATTACCGCCGTTATTAGAATTACCAAAACCACAACTGCATTGAAGGAAAACAGGCCGATCAACACTCTTCGAAGCATCTTTTCAGGCTCAAGAATCACATAGAGTAGAACAGGATTGACAAGCACAATGAGGATATAGCTTATTTGCACACCCAAAATACGATTAACAGAATCGGGATTAAGTATATGAAGTGTTTGAATTGCAGAGAAAGCGATACTTACAATTGAGAAAAAAACCAGTACAATGTAAAGCCGTGTCAGAGAAAATAAAGTCAATGCAGCAGTGTAAATTGCCGCAAGAATAAATACACCGAGAGAAATAAGAGTAAAAACTGCTGCAACAGGCATTATGAATCTATAATCGGCAGATGAAGCTGAAAAAAACATATACTAAATACCAATTTGATATTGGCATCATTTTTTTATTAGAATTACAAGACAAGGAATAAATATGAAAAAAATAATACTGGCTGTACTGGCTGCCGCTCTCTTTTACGGCACAGCTGCAGCCCAATCCCGTTGGGAAGAAACCCCGCGTGTCGGAATTGCAGTTGAAGATAAATCGAGTGCATCACTGGTGAATATGGCCGCAATCGGTGCAGGAGATGCAACCGGTATCGGCTGGTCCGGCTATTTCAAAAGCGGTGGGGGGATGGATAATACGGTAAATCTCTCCCTGGGATGGGTGGCCTACAATTACAGACAGTTCAACAGCATCAGCAACCATGAAATCGGAGTGGGATTCCCTCTGTACGATGGGTTGTACCTGGGAACCAGCCTGCGCTGGAATCCGAATCAGGGAACCGGATGGAACGCCCATATGTTATACAGGCCATATCAGTGGCTCTCAATTGGCATCAAAGGAGAATCCCTGAACAGCTCTCCCTGGATGGACTGGGGTGTCGGATTGCGACCCCTGAAATTCAGCAACTACTGGGGAACCCGGCTGACGATGTTTTATGATGCCCGGGTAACAAATACAGGAAAGTTCAACAGTATAGCCACTGGACTTAGAATAATGCCCATCGACGGTGTGGAACTCTACGGCCATTGGGATTTCCGGGACGACAAACTGGTTACAGGAATCAACCTGTCCTTGAACCGTTTCCTTCTGGGCGGCGATATAACCAGTGCCGGTACCGATTCCTGGAACGAAGGCAGTATTCAGACATTTGCATCCCTGAAACACATGCGCAGTATCTCCGGTCATCAGAAAACCATGGTGGTGTACGATACCGCTCAGGTTATTACAGATACGCCCAGACTTTATGCAGCAGCCCAGGACTTCAGGAAAGATCCCAGCCCTACCCGTTCTCTTTACGAGTTTCTTCAGGATATGAATGGATTACTCACATCACCGGAAGTTGAATCGGTTATTTTCTACAATCAGGCCTTTCAAACATCCTTTTCCAACCTGATTGAGATTGAACAGTCCTTAAAAAAGTTGAAAGCAGCCGGAAAAAAAATCTACTTTTATGCCGATACATTCGGAAGCACCCAGTACGCCCTGGCAGCTTCTGTAAGTGATAAAATCTTTATGAGCCCTCAGGGATCGCTGGATCTGACGGGTTTTGGAGTCTCAAACCTGTACTTCAAAGATCTTCTGGCAAAATACGGTGTGAATATCTATAACTTCCAGAGTCACGAGTATAAAACCGCCTATAATAACCTCTCAGAATCCTCAATGACCAATGCCCAGAGAGAATCTCTTGAATACGTTTATGGCGGACTGCAGGCAGAAATGGACCGGATGATAAATCAGGGGCGGGAATCAATGCTCACTGATAATCTTGAAAGTCTCTATTCGGAAGGCTACTGGATGTCTGCGGCCAGCGCCCGGGAAGCAGGCCTGGTTGATGAACTGATGTACCGCGACCAGATGGAAACCTGGGTGGGAATGCGGCGATACCGTGTTACCCTATTCTCACAGATTCGCCACGATATGAACTATGAGTGGAAAGCAGCTAATGATCCGACAATCGCCGTTATTTACGCAAACGGAAATATCTCTATGGGGAATGGCGCAAAAGGGCAGACGATCGGTGCTGCATCTCTGGCCGATGCCATTAAAAATGCCAGATTCAACCCTCTGGTTCAAGGTATTGTTATCCGGGTGAACTCCGGCGGCGGTTCAGCCCTCGCCTCGGATGTTATTGCCAGAGAAGTTGCACTTTGCACCGTAGGACCCCGTCCGAAACCCATTGTTATCAGCATGGGCGGAGTGGCAGCATCCGGTGGTTACATGATTTCAGCCCCGGGCTCCAAGGTGTTGGCCACTCCCGGAACGATTACCGGATCTATCGGGGTTATCACCATGATTCCTGATATATCCGGACTCCTTGAGAAGTTGGAAGTCAGTGTCGGTACGGTAACGACAACACAATCGGCGGATGTTCCCAATATCTTCCGTCCCCTCACCCCCCAGGAGGAAAATCGGATTCGCAACTCGGTGATGGACAATTACGATTCATTTATCAACATGGTTGCCGTTAACCGAAACATGGATGTACAGGCTGTTGATAATGTGGCTAAGGGCCGTATCTGGACCGGTCAGCAGGCAATGGATCGGGGACTTGTGGATAATATGGGCGGTCTTGATGATGCTATTGAGCTGGTTGAGGGGCTGGCTGGTGTCAAACATGCCCGGATTCTTGAGATCGATCCCGGCTCCATCCGATTTTCCATCCCCGGAATCCCCGGCGCCCTCGCTGCCTTTCTTGATTTGAAACCCAAAGATCCTCTGGATATGGTTCCCGAGGATTTAAGGGATGTAATTGAGTTCTATCAAACCGTTTCATCCTACGAGAGGGGAGAAGCCTTATTCCTGATGCCCTATACTCTTGAAGAAATGGATCTGGATAATAGAGATTGACCTCTGACGACAAGCCGGATTAATCCGGCGATAAGAATACAAAAAAGCCGCCGGTTAAACCGGCGGCTTTTTCTTTTAAAAAAATTCTTTAAAAGATCAGACTCTTAAGAGAATACCTTCCGGGACTGATCGTTCCTTCCCCGTAGAATTTCCAGAGAGAACTTGAGTTCCTTACTTCGAGTTAACTGAATCAAATCATTATACAGTGCGTAAGCTGCAGATAATCGACTTATTACACCTGAACTGATGGTATCCCCGGAACTCATATCAAGGGATTCCAAATTGGTTATATACGCAAAATCATCTTTGAGGATTTCTCTGGGCAGTTCCTGCCTCAAATGAATCCGGGTATCCGGATTTACCAACAGAGCATCCAGTATTTCCAGGGAAGAGAGCTCCTGATTCTTCAGGGTATCCAGTTTCCCGGCCAGTTCTTCAAGCTCCGGTTTTCCCGATGCCGTTTCTTCAGCCTGAGTAATCTGTGCAAGCTGATCCTTCTGATAAGAATAAGCGATGCGCAGAATATCATCAATTTTGGTTATCCCGTCAGCTTCTATATGCCGGAGGAAGTTGTCCACACCCTGGGCTGCCGTATGCCCGGTGGCTATTCCGGTAATCACATCGGGTCCTTTAATGATATCCCCGATTACAAACAGCCAATTCTCAGAACTCTGATAATACTCATCAACCTTAATCCGCCGGCCGTCATACTCAATGGAATCTGCAAACGTTCCCAGATAGCTCATGTCCGGAGCCTGACCGATGGACTCTACAACCATCACACCTTCATAAAGTTCAATGTCGTCTTTATCAAACTCGGGGCTGAATCGTCCTTCCTCATCAAACACCCGGGTACATTTACTGGTTTTCAAACCGACAATCTTATTATTCTTAATAACAATTTCTTCAGGCCCCCGGCCGGGATGGAACTCAATACCCTCTTCCATTCCCTCGACAATTTCTTCCTCATCCGCCGGCATGATATCCCGGGATTCAAGGCTGGTAACAATAAGATTTACTTTCCCGTATTTGGCTTTCTGCTTTCGAGCCAGACTCCGGGCGATATCCAGGGCCACATTACCGCCGCCGATAACAACCATCTTTTCTTCAACAGGAAATTCTTCCTTTTTTGTAATTTTCGCCAGAAGGTCAATTGACTGAAATACCATGGGATTATCCGTACCCGGAACTCCGGTACTTCGTCCCTGATGAAGGCCGGTGGCAATAAGCACCGAGTCGTAGGAACTGTGCAGAGACTCGAGAGTAACATCGGTTCCCACTCTGGTATTCGTTTTCAACTCAACACCCAGGGAGATAATAAAATCGATATCCTTATCCAAGATGTCATAGGGCAGTCGGTATTCGGGAATACCGTAACGCATCATACCACCAGCTTCGGGATAGGATTCAAACAGGGTAACTTTGTAACCCATGAGCACCAGATAATATGCAGCAGATAAACCGGCGGGACCGGCACCCACAATGGCGATAGAACGACCCTCAGACTCAACTACACGCTGGTTGATGAGAGTTTTGTACTCTTCAGAAGGAATAGCATCCATGGCATAACGTTTAAGCCACCTGATACTGATGGCCTCGCCCCGTACCCCCATGCTGCAGGCCGTTTCACAGTTATGTGTACAGATTCTGCCGCAGACATCCGGAAGGGGATTTGTTTTGTACATCTGCCGACCGGCTTCAGGAATATCATCCCGCCAGATAGCATCGATGTACTCAGGAATATTCATCCCGGCGGGACAGGCCGCGGTACATAAACCGCATGCCACACAGCGGCTGGCCTCAAGCTGGGCCTGCTGTTTTGTGAATCCCTTGACGATTTCCACAAATGAGGAATCTCTTTGTTCCGGACCCAGTGCCTCCATGGGGACACGTTCCAGATCCAGGAAGTTGATATCCTTGTTAGCCTGCCAGCCTTTGGGAAACTTCTTGTTGTGAATTCCATTCTCGTCGGGAAATATGAAGAATGAATTGGTTTCTTCATCAATATGGGTGTATTCCCTGG
Organism: Spirochaetota bacterium; assembly: GCA_003644105.1. Classification (GTDB taxonomy): domain Bacteria; phylum Spirochaetota; class Spirochaetia; order DSM-2461; family DSM-2461; genus UBA2779. The sequence continues at coordinate 19,923 of QNBK01000007.1, forward strand.
TCATGTTCAATGAGTTGGTGGTACAGATATCGACGCAGAGGGCACACCAGCAGCAGCGTCCGTAATCGATAACAGGCCGATACTCGGTTTTCCCCAATTCCGCTTCCCGTCCTACAACCGGAACCATGCGGATTGCATCATTATCACAAATCTCAGCACAGGTACCGCAACCGATACATTTGTCCAGATCGTTCACATGGAATCCCCGATACCGATCGCAGGCTTCCCGATACTCTGATGGAACATGTATTGTATCCGGCTTCTCGCCGAGGGTTTTAAGGGCTAAAAAAGGCTTCAGTACGCTGCCCAGTTTGTTTTCTGCCATATTCTACTCCTTACCGGTCCACTTCCGGCGGACATGCATCCAGGCTGAACATCAGCTGGGATGCATCTTCGATTCTCGTACCCACAAGCAGGTTCTCCAGGATGTGTACACCGTGGGTAACACTGGCTCCCCGAACGTGAACCCTGTAGGGACGAACCCCGCCATCGCTCACCATGTAATAGGCGTACTCGCCCTTGCTGCTTTCGCTTCGGACGTAGACGTCTCCTGCAGGAACTCTCCACTTCAGAGGATTGGGCTGCTTGTTCCACACCGGTCCTTCGGGGATTTTATCCAGCACCTGCCTGATAATCCCGATGGTCTGAACAACTTCCTTCCGGCGTATCATCAGCCGGGAATAGGCATCGCTGTCTTTTAATGTAGGAATATCAAATTCAAGCTCATTGTAAACTTCGTAGGAATCGTCTTTACGTACATCGTGAGCAAACCCAGCAGCACGGAGGTTCGGACCTGTAGTACCCCATTCCATGGCACGCTCCCGGGGCAGAACCCCGATTCCTACAGCGCGCTTACGCAAAATTCTATTGTTGAAAAACAAGTTGTCATAATCCGGCAGACGCCCTTCGATATAATCAAGAACATCCCTTACCCGGGAGGCAAAACCTGCAGGGAAATCCCGTCGGACACCTCCAGGCATGTTGTAGATATGATAAACACGTCCGCCGGTAAGTTCCTCGAATAAATCCAGTATGCGGTCTCTATCGGAAATAGACCAGTTCGGCATGGTATACAGACCGATAGTTCCCGCATGGCCGCCGAAGGTGAACAGGTGGCTCGCCAGGCGGCTCAACTCCAGAACAAGAACCCGGATAAACTGGGCCCGCCTTGGAACTTCAATATCCGCCAGAGCTTCAATGGCCCGGGCGTAATTTTCTTCATTGGGATCGGGGTCGGGAACACAGATCCGACAGACAATGGCAATATTCTGTATGAACAGCCGCTCTTCCATCAACTTCTCAAAACCCCGGTGCAGAAAACCAGCTTCAGTTTTAGCCTTAACGATGGTATCCCCTTCAAGGGTGAGTTTGAGGGCAAAGTTTCCTTCGACTCCTGGATGGTTGGGCCCGATAAACAGATTGTATTCACGGTTTTCCAGAGACTTCGCTCCTGGCATCAGGCTGCTGCCGTCGTTTGCGGTAACTAACTCAGACATCAGTTCCCCCTTCTCCGCGGTTGGAATGATAACCGCCTTTCACCAACTCATCCCAATCAGGCTCATAATCTCTGAAATGAAAATGATCGTGGGCAAATTCCCGGGTTATAAAATCTTTTCGCATCGGAGGCGGTCCGTCCCAATCGGAGAGAATATACTTCTCCAGATCCGGATTCCCCTCAAATACAACACCGAACATTTCATGAATGTCCCGTTCAAAGAACAAGGCCGGTTGCCAGAGATCGCTGACAGTGGGCATGGATGCTGTTTCCCTGGGAATACGTGTTTTAGCACTTACCAGGCAGAAATCCCGGTAGCTCCAGAAATGATAGACCAGTTCAAACTCATCTTCTGCAAGCCAGTCCACACAACTGATGGCCGAAAGATGCTGAAATCCCACACGGCTCCATATCAGTGAAGCCAGAGTGTGAAGTCTGTCTGAATCAACAGGGCCCTCAATCCGCCGGGGCGCCTTCAGCGAAAAGCTTTCATTACCAGTGGCATCCTGAATTGCTTTAATAATTTCTTCTTCAATCCGGGGTGAACCGGTAGCAGCTTCGGGCTTTCTTACCCGGGGATCTGCTGTGTGCGCTAAATAATTATCAGCAATCATTTTTCCACCTCTCCGATCTTGAAGTATTTTGCATCATCGGGAATATCGGTCCTCGTATCGATGGTTCCGAAAACATGTTCCTGATTTTTACGGTAGAACTCATAGTTCTTGTAGTAATCTTCCCAGCTATTCGCTTTGCCTTCACCGATTCTATCGATGAGTTCGGTAAAACCTTCAATAATCGCCTCGGGACGGGGCATACAGCCGGCCAGATAAAACTCTACAGGAATATACTGATCCAGACTCTTGATGGTGGCGTAACTGTTCCAATACATACCGCCGTTAATGGTACAGCTTCCGAAGCCCACAACATACTTGGGAGACTGCATCTGCTCATAAATCAATACGACGCGTTTGAGAGTCTTCACACTCAGGTATCCGGTAATCAGGAGTATATCAGCCTGCCTGGGAGTTACCATCGGCATGATACCGAAGCGTTCCATATCAAAACGAGCTGTCATTGTCGGTGGTAATTCCACTGCTCCACAGCCGGTACAGTAATGAAGCATCCAGAGACTGCGTTTCTGAAGCTTTGTGAGCACCTTGTCCCAGGCACTGCGTTGGGTAATAGTCTTTTCCATTGTATCCATTCCTATCCGATACCTAACATGATTCCCACAACACCGATGGCGGCGAGGGGCAGTGGAATCTTCCACATGAAGCGCATTGCATCATCAGTTCTGAACCGGCCGAATACCGAATTCACACTGAGAATCAGAGTAAAGAGTACAAACAGTTTGAACAGAAGCTCAAACCAGTTCTTTGCTCCTCCCAGAAAGAGATTTGCGTAGATGGTAAGCTCCACAAAAAGATTTATCAGGTGCTGAATGAACATCATACCCATGTATTTCCCACCCATTTCCGTCATCGGACCGGTAGCGATTTCATGGGGAGCTATTATCACTTCAAAGGGTTTCTCGTTCATCATCCCCTGAAGGGCAAACAAAGCGGCTATCCCCAGAAGAGGATGGGTAACAATGCCCCAGGTGGCAATGCCCCCGGACTGCTGAATCTGTACCAGCTCGTACATACTGGTGGTACCGTTCAGCATGGCCATACCGATAAAGGTAAGAACAAAAGGAACCTCGTATCCGAACAGCATCTGAAGCGCCCTGGAAATACCAATGCTGCCGTTAGGATTTGCCGTTTCTCCCACACCCAGAGCCATACCCAGAGAGGGAATCAGCAACAGGTAGATAATAACGACAAAGTCACCAAACTGACTGAAGTAATGAAATCCCGGTACAGGAATGAAATACAAAGACAGCATTGTTCCGCTGACGAGCATCATCAGAGAGATATCATGCATGTATCCATGACTGATATTTGTCCGCTTCCGCATCAATTTAATTACATCAAAAAACGGTTGTATCCAGCTTGGCCCAACCCGGCGCTGAACCCGGGCGGTAAACTTCCGGCCGTAACCACCGAGAAACACACCCACCGTAAAGGCAATCAGCGGGTAAAAAACAATCCAGACAACGAGTCCGATTACGGAGTTCATATAGCCCCCTTGAGGATAACAACCATAAGAATTACAGCTCCCAGGCTGTAAGCCAGGTATGTATTAAGCCCACCTGTGTATATTCTTCGGGCAAAGTCGCTGGCTCGCTCCACCAGAGCTACCAATCCTTCTTCACCCCGCTTAACGGGAGGATTAAGAAACCTCTTGCCGAAGATATGTTCGTAGGCGCTGTAGAAGTTGTAGTTGAAATTGTATTTAACCGTTTTATCCAGGAAATGACCTGCAGCATAGTTGTTGTACTGCCCCACAATCCGTCGGCGTCCACCGATAAGAAAGATGATAAAGGCCACCAGCATTGTGGCACCGAAAACAGAACTCACCACATTCATGTTCAGCTGCCCGGCCGAAGCTTGTACGCCGCTGAGGGTAACCGCCAGAGGTTCAACACCCAGAGAAACCTGAATTTTTGCCACCCAGCCGAGAATGAGTCCGGGGAAAACCCCGGTTCCAAGAACTACAAGCATAAGTATCCAGATGGGCAGCTGCATGAAAAAACCAACTTCCTTCACATCGTTGTAACGTTCTGGAAGCTGACCCAGGAAAATATTATGTATCAATTTGTACACAGAAAGAATAGTTCCCAGAGTTCCGATAAACGCGGCAAGTGCCAGGAAAGGATGCCCACCGAGTATCAGTGAACGGTAAATGAGCCATTTGGATACAAAACCGTTCATCGGCGGTATTCCCGCCAGGCCGATAATACCGAAAAGAAGTCCAACATAAGCAATAGGCTGTTTCTTGATTAAACCGCCCAGAGAATTCAGATTCGTTGTTCCCGTCCGGTACTCAACCGCTGCAATGCAAAAGAGTATGAGTGTTACATATGTCAAATAGGTAAAGATATGAAACAAACCACCGGCAACACCAAGGCTGGTTGCCGTAGCGAGTCCCACCAGCATATAGCCCCCCTGACCCACCGAGTGCCAGGCCATGAGTTTCTTGGCATCGTGCTGAAACAATGCGGTGAAGGTGGGAACCACCATTGTGAAGGCACCGATGGTCATAATCACTACCTGCAGGTTGAAATAATGCCCGGCACTCAGCTTCTTCATTGCCGTAAAACCCAACACAGTGAAGAGGAAAATAGCTACTCCGTAAAGTCCGATTCTCGTGGAGATAGCAGATAAAAAGGCGGTAATACCGGTTTCTGCGGAAGAATAAGCCGGAGCCATCCACCGATGTAAAGGATAAGCCGCAGATTCGATCAGCATGGGAGCCAGCAGAAGTACGGCGGCAAGAATCAGGGTTCTCATATCAAATCCGGCAACCGTCGAGGCAATCTCAGAGAAACCGAAGCTTCCGGATGCCTGATGGAGAAAGATGATACCGGCAAACAGAATCATACTGGCAATTATGGCGTAAATCAGGTATCCCATGGCTGTCGACCGGGCCTTTTTCGTACCCTGCTGAAGCAGGAAGTAGGTGGTCCAGCTCATGAACTCCCACATAATGAAAAAAGCCAGTATATCTTGGGAGAGTATCACACCCAGCATGCCCAGATTTTTGGCAAAGAGCCAGGCGTAATACATGGGGTAGGTTCCGCCTTCCCTGAGAGCCCCCAGGGAGAAAACCACTGTCAGCCAGCTTATCCCGCTTATCATAAGTGCGAAGTACCATGAAATCGCAGTAAGACCGAACTGCAGCTGCCAGCCGAACATCATAGGTCCGTAGATAATCGAACCGATCTCGCTTTTGGCCATAATTGCCACAAGGACAATGGCGGAAAAACCTAGAAATGCAAAGGTTTTTCCAACGACCAGACCCTTTTTGGAAAACGCCGAGAACAGTGCGGCAATCAGGAATCCAGCCAGGGGAAATATCAATAACAAAAATGTATTCATCTCACATCCTTCCTATAGGGCCAGTCCCGAAGGGATCAGCGGGAGCAGAAACGAACCGAATATCACCAGTAGAGTGAAACCGAATACCGCAATAAGAGCCGGAACATCCATCTCCATGCGGCCCTTAACAGCCCTTGTATTTCCGGTTTCAGGGTCGCTGTAAAGCGTCCGGACCACCCGGAACAGATAGGAGGCTTCCAGAACCGTACCCAGAAGTATCACCGCAATACCCAGCCATGCACCGGTCGCACCGGAAACTGCAGCGGCGGATAGAATCTTGAACTTGGTGAAAAAACCGAATAACGGTGGAACTCCCACCAGAGACAAGGCGCCAATTACAAAGAAAACACCGGTTAAAGGCATTCGCCGCCCAAGACCGCTGTAACTCTTTATATCCCGTTTGCCGGTTCTCACAATGAAGTACCCGGCAATAAGGAAGAGTATCGATTTGGCACCGGTGTGCATAACAAGATGGGCCATTCCGGCCTGCCGGCCGGCTTCTGTACCCAGAGTCAGGGCAAAGAGCATCAATCCCACCTGCCCCATACTGGAATACGCCAGAGTTCTTTTCAGCTCAGTCTGCCCGAAGGCTGCCAACTCACCGATGAGAATGCCTGCCAGTGCCATATAGCGCAGAGGCAGCATAAGATTCACCGAAGAAAACACCGTCATTGAAATTCGCAGAAGTACAATAAGTGCCAATTCGATAACAAATCCTGAGAGTACGGCACTGATGGAACTCGGTGCAGTGGAATGGGCATCAGGAAGCCATGTATTTACCGGGAATATAGCGGCTTCAATGCCCATACCCAGTACAAAGAGTGCTGCAGTAAGCATTACATAAGACAAATCAGCCTCACCCAGGGCCTGTGCTATATCGCTCATAGCCAGACTGCCGCTTACCCTGTAAGCCAAACCGATAGCCACCAGCATGAAGAGGGATCCTACCGAACCCAGAAGCAGATATTTCAACGAGGCCTCAAAGGAAGCTTTAGTCTCTTCACTGGCCACCAGAATATAGGAGGAGATACACAGGATTTCATAAAATACAAACAGGTTGAACAGATCTCTTGTAAGCAGAATGCCGAAAGATGCGGCCATAAGCAGAAGCAATACCGCATAATGCTTGCTCTGGGCTTCTTCAGATTTCAGATAGGACTGACTGTAGAGGATAACCAGAAATCCACTTACCGAGATGAGCAAAGCCAAAGCCGCTGAAAGCCGATCCATGGAAAGCTGTATCCCCATGGGGGGAGCAATCCCGGCAATCACTACCGATACAGGAGTAGAAAGATCGGCCCGGAACCAGAACCATGCCAGTGCACTGAGAGCAAAGCCGGTAAGCAGTGCCAGTATCCTGGCACCGGCATTCCGGTTCACCAGAACCGTCAGAAACGCGGCAGCCAGAGGTACCACAATAAACAGTATAGGACTTACCATTTGAGCCCCCTTATTCTTGCGGTATCAATAGAACCATGGGTAACAAAAAGCCTCATCACCAGGGTAAGGGCAAGAGCCGTAACGCCGAAACCGATAACAATGGATGTGAGAACAAGAGCCTGGGGAACCGGATCCACCATAGGGCCGGCAGCAGCCTGAGCACGGAAAATCGGCGCACTGCCATTGTCAACAAAACCGATAGTGACAAGAAACAGGTTCACACCCAGATCGGCGATATTTAAACCGATAATCATCCTTATCATGTTTCTCTGTGTCAGCAAGCTGTAAAGACCGATCAGTATCAGCAGAAAGGCCGACACATAGAGTATTTGGGGAACTGTCATTCGGCGGCCTCCCTGGACGCTGAACCTGCAGCCGTCAGTTTTGAAATAATATTGATGAGCTCACTGGCCACCTTGATGGCAACAATCGCATATATAACCGGTATAAAACCGGCACTTAAGAGAGATCCGAACTCACCCTTGGGAAGGATATTAGCCAGAAAAGACTGAGCTGGACTGTAAAGCCCGACAAAGCCGATGGCCAGGAATCCAAGTCCGGCCAGGGTTTCCAGAACATTAATCAATCCCCTGGGAATACTGAGGGTCTTACTGGTTAAAATCACAACGAACACAGCCGTAGCGATGATTACACCTCCGGGGAATCCTCCACCGGGTGAGAGATGCCCATGAAGTACGATGTATATACCCACAAGAACGATAAAAGGAAGAAGAGCCAGGCTGCCGGCCTGAAGAACAAAGCCGCCGTCATCATCAAACAGATCTTGTAAAAGTCCGTCTCGGATAGCCATGGCCAGCATGCTCACACCGAGGGCACTGGCAAAGAGTACAGTTACCTCACCGAGGGTGTCAAAACCACGGTATTGAACCACTACAGCTGTAACCGTATTGGCTGCCCCGCTTAAATCAGGGGAAGTTGCGAGTATTTCTGATCCGACCGAATCCAGTTCGGAGCGGGATTCAGCACTGAACAGACCCATACCGACAGTAATCAGATAAAATGCAAATCCTCCGATCAGAAGAATACCAATCAGTTTACGCATTATCAGTCTCCTTTCGCCGTACCGCCCGGGCACTTTCATCCACCCGGCGTACCGTTGCGGAAGTGTTCCCTTCAGTTGATTTCCGGGTTCTGAAAAGAGCGATAACAAAAATAACAGTCGTCAGAGCCGATCCGATTGCAGCCTCAGTGATGGCAACATCAGGAGCCGCCACAATAAGGAATGCAAGGGATGCGAAAAGACTCAGAGCCGAAAGAAGAATAATGGCAGACCGTAAGTCTTTTACGAGGACGGCGGCAAGAGCCATCCCGACGAGAAATACGCAGAGTATCAATACGATATAGGTCATTCGGTCGCCTCCTCTTTAGCCCAGTCATCCCGGACACTCCGGGAAGCCAGAGGCACACCACCCTTATAGGCACTGCGTCCGATGGTGCTTGATGAGACGGGGTTGGCCATGGCAATAAAGACAATCAGAAGAACGGCCTTGGTTAACATCTCCGGGGCCAGAAACGCACTTCCCAGAATAACGCTCATCGCACCCAGGGTAGTTGCTTTCGTTCCGGCTTGAAGCCGATTGTAGACATCCGGCATACGAATAAGCCCCAAACCACCTAAGGCGAGAAAGAGGCTGCCGATAAAAATAAGGATATTACCGAGTATCACCATTACTTACCCCCTTTGAGGAAGCGGGCGATGGTAACCACCCCGATAAACCCGATCACCGCATAGACAATGGCCACATCGATGTACAAATCGGTACCGCCGCTGATAACACTGAAAAGCACCAGAAAGGCCGTTGCAATCACCGTCAGGGTATCCGAAGCCATCAAGCGGTCAAAAGGAGTTGGCCCGGCCAGAAGTCTGATTACCGTTAACAGAGCCGATAATCCGATGAGAACAAGGGATACTATTATGATAGGAGTCATTCAACCACCTCCATTAATGTCCGTTCAAATCCTGCAACAATAGACTGTGTAGCTGCATCCGCATCCGTTCCCTTTACATCCACCCAGTGGACATAAAGAGAGCTACCTTCTATATCCAGAGTAAGAGTTCCGGGTGTAAGCGTGATTGAATTAGCCAGAATCAGCTTACCCAGTGGTGACTGAAGCTGAGTTTGTACTTTTACAATTCCCGGATTGATCGGCAGAGACGGAGTGAGTACCCGTCGGGCGATATCCAGATTCGAACGAATCAGCTGCCAGAGAAACACCATAAGGTAAATCGGGGTGAAGAGCAGCGCTTTGAGCGACAGCCTCAACCCCCCGAATAAATCCCGGCTCCGATGTGTCAGAAGTACGATAACGACAATCGCAACCGCTCCTGCAATCAGCTCTACCAAAGCGACTGACGAAACAATCAGCAGCCATGAAGCAGCCAGCAGAAAGAGTAATGCGAATGTTCCTTTCCAATTCCTCATTTAGAACCCCTTATATGATTCATTTAATAAGATATTTAATAATCGATATATATTTCTTTTTTCATGCGCATAATAATCCCAGCATCCCTGTATGTAAATAGAGAATACGAATGAATCTCAAAAAAAAAGGCATACCCTGAGGAGGGATATGCCTGATTAGTTAAATAATATTTATTTAAGATTATCAGATATCTCCAAACTTCTTCATATACTGCACCCTCTCGAGGCCTGCAGTATCAGCACCATTATCAGCGGACAATTTTCCAAGGAAATCATTAATGGATATAAATGATTTCTCATCCATCCACATTGAAATACCCTCGTTCATTTCGCGTATTCTTTTTTCTCCGTTTTTATACACAGTACTCACAACTTCCACAACTTTCGCACCTGCAAGAAGGAACTTTACCGCCGTTATGGCATCATAAATCCCGGTGGCCCCGGCAAAGTCGGTTTTTACAAGAGGGGAAAGCAGAGCCGTCCATCTGAGAGAAGAACGATACTCAGTTTCATCACTTCTTGCTGGAGCAGATTTAATACTCATTTTCTGAACATCCATATCCGGGGATGCATAGCGGTTGAAAAGAACGACTGCTTCAGCACCTGCCTCAGAAAGCCGGGAAACAAGGTTACCGATATTTGTGAAATACGGTCCGATTTTTACTGACAGGGGTAAAGAGGTTAAGGTTTTCACTTTTCGGACAATTGAGACATAGGTTTCTTCAATTCCCTCTCCGGCAACACTCACATCAAAAGGGCTGACAAACAGGTTCAGCTGCAGAGCATCGGCTCCGGCTTTATCCAGATCGACACAGATTGCCTGCCATTCCTTATCACTTGCCGCATTGATACTGGCAATAACCGGTATGGAAACAGCCTTTTTCGCATCCCGGATAAGATCCATGTAATCATTAATTGAATGTTTACGTTCGTAGAACGCGATGTAATCGTCAATGTCTGCCTGCCCGTAAACAACTCCCCCTTTTCGGGTTTCATGAGCAATACCCGCAAGTATCTGTTCTTCAAAAAGAGATTTTAATACAACAGCACCTGCACCGGATTCTTCCAGTTTTCTTATAGACCCTGTTTTTCCTGTTAATCCACTCGAACCGACAATGATAGGGCTGGATAGATTCAACCCGAGAAATTTTGTTTCAATATTTGCCAATGATTGCCTCCA
>QNBK01000008.1 GCA_003644105.1 Spirochaetota bacterium
CACCGGCCTGCTTAAAATGGTGTGGTTTGCCGATACCTCGGCTCTGGCACCGATATATCGAAATGATGCCGATGCCGTAGATTTCCCGAACGTCAAAGCCGGACCGGCCTGGGATATGGTTTGGTCCGACGGCAGGCCGACAAACTTCGGAGTGCGCAGCGGACTGCGGGGCCTGCTGGGACCGGTGCATTACAACCTGGAATACCGGTACTGGAACGGTGTATACGTGCCTTCCATGTTCAACAGCCTCTACGGAAGAAAAAAAGTAGAGTATGTGGATACGTTCTCCACTTATTTGAACAATGGAACGGTACTCAACGACAACATGGGCATTTTCGGCGAGATTTACTGGGACATACTGGATGAAGACCGCCTGAGTATCGGTGCCGGATACCACTGGCCCTGGTCTGTGGGCAGCGGCGGAGTGGATGCTGACACCGCCGATTATCTGAAACTGGAACTGCTTGTAGGCCGCAAACTCATCCGGGCTTACGGCGTCCACGGCAGCCTGAAATACGAGCGCAGCAATGTCCGTCAGACCATTAGCAATCCCGGGGATTACTCCTGGTTTGATGCCTATACGGTATTTTCCGGGGAAATCGTCTTCCCGCTGAATCCCATCATCAACCTGGCCGTTGTCGGGTCGACATCAACAAAGTACGATACCAACGGCGATATTATCTGGGCGAATACAGAAAAAACAATTCCTGAAATTGTTCCGGTACTCAATATAGAAACTCGTATAAACTACTGATGTGAATGAAAGTAAAACCCTCCCGGATCCGGCCTCAGGCCGGGTTCGGGTTTTATCCGAACCTGTCGCCCGAAAAATCGCCGCCGGAGAAGTAATCGACCGGCCTTTTGCCGCTGTCCGTGAGCTTCTGGATAACGCCATCGATTCAGGTGCAGATGAAATAACCCTGACGTTGGAAGGCGGCGGCATCGAGGGTATCGCTGTCAGAGACAACGGCTGCGGTATGATCCGTGAAGATCTGGAAATCTGCTGGCTTCCCCATGCCACAAGCAAAATTGAATCTATGGAAGATCTGGAATCGGTCCGTACTCTGGGATTCCGGGGGGAAGCCCTGTCCAGCATGGCCGCCTGCTCCCGTTTGGAAATAGTATCCTCCAGGAATGAGAAGGCTTTCAGACTTACAATTCACGGTGGGAAGATGCTGGAACTCATATCCCACAGAGGGGCACCCGGTACAAGCGTCACTGTAAAAGGCCTTTTTTACAACATGCCCGCCCGCCGGCGTTTTCTTAAAAGCAGCCGGGGGGAAATCACCATGTGCCGGAGGATTTTTCTGGAGAAAGCCGCAGCCCACCCGGAAGTGGCTTTCAGACTGTTTATTGACGGTGTTCTTAAAAACTATCTCCCGGTAAGCTCCCCCCTTGAACGCATCCCTGCGGCCTGGCCCCGGCTGGCCCCGCCCTCCTCCTGGTGGGAGACACAGGCCGAGGGAGACGGCTTTCGGATAACTGCTGTGCATGCCCGGCCGGAAATATCCCGCAAAGACCGGCAGTACATCCAGATCTATGCAAATCGGCGCCGCATCGACGAGTTCGCCCTGGTTCAGGCGGTTCAGTATGCCTACGATGCCTGGATGCCCGGCGGCGCCTTTCCCACAGCTTTTATTTTCATTGATGTAGATCCGTCGCTGGTGGATTTCAACATTCATCCGGCTAAAAAGGAAGCCCGTTTCCGTAATCTTCCGGCCATCAGACACAGACTGGTGGAAGTATTAAAAGATCGGCTCACAGGAGAATCCTATCAGATTCGAGCTGAAACAGCTCAGAACGGAGGGGCTCAACAGACGTTCTCCAATGAGGCGGCATCCCCGGTTTCTCCGGGGTTTACAAGGCCCGCCGCTGTACGTCGGGACAGTAAAGATGCCGAAGAATTCGGAGATGTTGTCGCCGGAAGAAAGCTTGAACGCTTTTCCCCGAGGCCCCTCGAAAAAAACAGCGATTTTAAATATCTGGGACAGGTGATGGGCGTATTCCTGGTAGCCGAAAGCTCAGAATCTCTTTTTATTATCGATCAGCATGCAGCCCACGAAAGGATTCTGTATGAAAAGTTCCGAAAGGCATCGAAAAGTCCCGAAAGGCTGCTGATTCCCCGGGTTCTCAAACCGGATAAAACCGCCGGGATGAAACTGGAGCTGCGGAAAGACCGCCTTTCGGCATTGGGGCTTGAAATTGAAAAAGGCGGGAATGGTGAATGGCTGCTGACAGCACTTCCCGGAACGGCAAAAGATCTGGAAGACAGTGTGTTATCCTTCCTGGAAGAAGGGGCCGGAGATGCCGAAGGTTTGGAGAAAGCCCTCTGGGCCGATCTGGCCTGCAAGGCGGCAGTGAAGGATAACAGCCCCCTGGATACGGCTGCAGCCACCCGTCTGGTTCAGGAGGCCTTTGCCCTGGAAGTACCCCGCTGCCCCCACGGCCGGCCCATCTGGTTTGAGGTGAGCCGCAGGGAACTCTTTGAACTTGTGGGCAGAACGGTCTGAAACGGGGAAATCAGGAAGCCCCTCCCTATTGGATCAGTACTTTCAGATCCGCCAGTCCTGAATATCCGGGAACAGCTTTCTCCAGAGCTTTAACCGTAGAGCCGGCACTCGAGCTGTCACCCGAAGCAAACTGAAGGCGGGCCAGTTTATCATAGGCATCACCCCGGGATGAATCCAGGGAGATTACCCTGATATATGCAGTTTCAGCCCGGTCGTTCTCACCGCTTTCAGTAAGTGCCAGGGCCAGATTCATCTGCAGCTCAACATCATTGGGATTCGATGCAGCAGCCTTCTCAAAATATTTCAGACTGTTTGAATAATCCCTTTTGTGAAGATAGGCTTTACCCAGATTATTCCACACTGCTGAGGAGTTCGGTTCAATCCGCATAGCCTGGAGCAGATACTCTATGGCCTGGTCGTCTTCCCCTCTCTCATTGTACAAAACTCCCAGGTTGATTCTGGGTTTGGAATAACCGGGATCCAATGAAGCCGACTTACGGTAGGATGTGATGGCCTGATCCACCATACCTGCCAGCTCTGCAGCCTGACCGAGGGTATAAAGATACGCCGCGTTACTTCCATCGCTGCGGACCGCCGCCGCTGCCCTGGTTAGAGCCTCATCAACATCACCCTGTTTCAAGGCTATCAAAGCTAAATTATACAGAGTATCGCCATGGGAGGGCTCCAGGTTTACAGCGTTATCATAAGCATCCCGTGCTTCATCATAGTTTCCCAGTCCATACTCCGCCGCTCCCAGGCTTCTCCAGTAACGCACCTTCTGTGGTGCCAGATTGGCCGCCATGGTAAATGAATCCGCCGCGCCCGACCAGTTTTCTCTCAGAAGATAAATTCGGCCCATTTCATAGTGACTCGGCGCATGTTCGGGCTGAACCTTGATACTTTGAGTAAAGGCTTTAGATGCATCGGAGGTTTTTCTCAATCTGTTGTAGCACAGTCCCAGATTGAACCAGTTATTCGGGAAATCACTCTGAATGCCACTCACTTTTTCAAATGAACCGGCAGCATCGGCATACCGGGCATCCCGGAACTGGGCTTTACCCAGTTCGTACCATATATCAGCCATGTCAGGTTTGAGACTTGCCGCCCGCTGGAAAGAATCAATAGCTTCATCCAGATTGCCTTCGGTATAGGCAATTTCACCAAGACGGTAATGAGAATTCCAATCCTGAGGATTCCGCTGTAAGGCTGCTTCATAGGCATCGGATGCCCGCCGGCGGTTATCGCTGTTCTCAGGATCGGCCAGATACCATGCGTCACCTTCTATGGCCCAGGCTTCGCCTGATTCAGGATCGAGAGACCGGGCTTGAGCTGACAGATCTTTTGCCCTGGTGTATTGCTCCCTTTCTACGGCTCTCCGGGCATCGTCCAGAAGTTTACCCAGTTCCCGTTCCAGCTCTTCCCTGGCCTGCCTCTCTGCAGCAGACTCTGCATCCCTTCGGGCCTTTTCGGCATCGTTTTTCAATGTCCGGGCAGCGCTGGAATCCGGTTGAATCCGCAAAGCCGAATTGGCGGCCTCAACAGCATCATCGTAGCGTTTATCAGATAAAGCCCGGCGTCCATCGGCTATCAGGGACTCAACTTCCTGCCTTTGAGCTTCCTCTCTCTGCCGCCGCTCGGCTTCAGCCCGTTCTCGGGAAGCAGTGTCTTCGGGATTATCCCGGTTGATGGACTCCCCCAACCGGTCCAGACTTTCGGCCAGCTGTTCATTCTGATTTCTCAGAGCATCCAGTTCCGCCTGTTTCGAAGCGGCTTCTTCCGACTTTCTGGCCGCCAGAATATCATCCCGCAGCCCGCGGGCATCCTCATCGGTCGCATTATCAATTAATAGCTGATTAAGAAGATCCAGAGCCATCTGGTATTCACCCTGATCGAAATAGTCCCGGGCCAGAAGGAGCATGTTATCCCGTTTTGACGAGGATTGTTCAACATCGGCGCTCCCGCGGCTGTTTTCTCTGCCTCCGCTGCGTAAAAGAAAAAACAGCCCCAGTCCGATTAAAAGAGCCAGTATTACGGCAGCGCCGATTATTAATAGTTTTTTGTTCCCGTACATTTTTCAGTCCTCCAGGGCCGAATCTTCAAAGTCTTCACGAATGTTTTCCGAACCGGCACTTATACTCTTTGTATCTTCACCGCTGCTGCTCAGAGATTGTAGAGCCTCTTCCATCAATGCAGCCCGGCGAGCCTCTTCTTCGGCACGAGCCGCTTCCTCAGCCAGTCTGCGTTCCTCTTCCAGCAAGGCCTGTTCAGCTGCAGTCGCGGCGGCCTGTGCATCGCTGGCCAGCCGGGTATTTAAAAGATTAAGCAACTCTTCGATTGTTTCCTTCTGGGGTGATTCAGGCTCCCGGACAAGATACTCGGTATAATCACCCACTGCCAGCAGGAAGGAAGATCGGTTGAGCTCCATATTGGCCCTGTTCAGCAAAGCGGAGGAAGAAAGCGGTCCGCCGGCATCAATCACCGCTGAATAGTCTGAAGAGGCACCGTCATAGTCACTGACGGCAGTTCTCAGGTTCCCCCTATTCAGCAGAAGTCTATCTCTTTCACCGCCGTTTAAACCAATACCCCGGCTGTAGGATTCCTCAGCTTCCTGCAGTTTCCCGCTCTGATGATAAATGATACCCAGATAGAGATAATAAATATCCCGGTTGGGATCGGCCTGAGCAGCCTGCTGAAAATACTCCGACGCTTCTTCGGATTTCTGCCATTTGAAGGATTCAAGTCCCTTGTTGAATAATTCTTCCGCTGTTTGCGCTCCGGCAGCTGAAGTTATACAAATAAGAGTAAGGACAAATAACAAGGTTCTGAGAACTGGTTTGACAGTATGGTTTTTTACCACTAGGCTACGATCAGTTCTAAGGATTTCAGGTTTATAGATGAATACGGGAATCGTAGTTTTACTCATAGTTGTATCCACCGGCCTCTTGGGTATTCTGATTTTATTTCTCATTAAAAGTCTCGCAGCTCCTCGAAAAATCGGTGCGTTACAGGATCAGGTTAAACAGGGCAAGGTGAATCAGGCAATACGAAGTGCCAAACAGATTCTTGCCAAAGATCCCAGAAACAGTGAAGCCCACTACCTCCTTGGTATGGCATACGCCCAGGACGGTAAAAACGAGCTGGCTCTGATGGAGTATAAAACCGTCAACCAGATCAGTGACTTTTCCGGAATATGCAAGGAAACCACATTCCGGAAAGACATTGCCGCCTTATTCATTCAATTCGGTCAGGAAGAGGAAGCTCTCAAGGAATATCTTCTACTGACAAAGCTTGAACCCTATGAACCAAGCCACTACTACAATGTAGGCCGTTTACTGGAAACCCGCAACAAAGGCGAACAGGCTGCGGGGTATTACCGGAAAGCTCTTGAAGTAAACCCCCGGTTTTCCGACAGCTGGTTTGCCCTGGGACAGCTGATGTACAAGGCCAAACAGAACGCTGAAGCCGGAAATGCCCTGCAGAAAGCAATCAAGCTCAGACCGGATAACTACAAGGCCTACTTCTATCTGGGTCGGATACTCAAAGATGCCAGAAACTTTGCCGGAGCCCTTTCTGCCTTTGAGAATGCCCAGAAAGATCCTGACTTCAAGTTGAAGGCGCTTATTGAACGGGGTGCCTGCTTTCTGGCAACCAAGAATTATTCAAGAGCACAAAATGAACTGGAACGGGCCATAAAGATATCCGAAGAAGATGCCAAATCACCTGAAATGATGCATGCCCGCTATTTTCTTTCTGTCTGTTATGAACGTACACGGAATTTGGACAAAGCTATTGAACAGTGGGAACTGCTCTACGCTCAAAAACGGACATTCCGGGATGTTGCTGAGAAACTCAGCCAGTATCAGGAACTCCGGGGAGATGACCGTATAAAAGATTTTATCACCGAATCCCAGGAAAATTTTGAAAAAACCTGTAAAAGACTGGCCGAGGTAATGGACCTTACCATCACCGACTATGTCACCATGGATGAAGGTTGCCAGATTACTGCAATAGAACGCAGTACCGGACAGTGGCGGAATACCCGGAAATTCCCTAAAATTCTGCTGATACTGAGAACCCCTGATACCATCGATCTTCCCAGAGTCAGAAGCTTCCATGAACAGATGAAAAAAACGGGAATTACCCGGGGATATTTCATCAGCAGCTCAAACTTTACCCGCTCGGCGTATGAGTTCACCGAATCCCGCCCGATAGATCTCGTACCCAGGGAAAAACTTCAGGAAATGCTGAAACAGTCGGAGCAAATGGATAAGGAAGAGAATTGAACCTCCTTGCCGTTGCGGATCATGTAGATCCCCTGGTTTATTCCCAGAGTATCAAGGAGCGCTTTGAAAGTATTGACTGCATTCTGGGAGCTGGAGATCTGGAGATTTCTTACTACGAATATATTGTCTCCTGTTTAAACAAACCCCTATACTTTGTATTCGGAAATCACAATCTGAAAACTCTCAGGTTTTTCCGGCCCACAGCGGATGCCGCCCCCTCTTCAGAATGGATTAACAGGGAAACTCATGGCTTCGGATCCATCTGTATTGACGGCAGAGTAGTCCGGGATAAAAAGCGTAAGCTCCTGCTGGCGGGACTTGGAGGCTGTAGAAAATACAACCGTGGAGATCATCAATTCACAGAGTTCCAAATGTTTATGCGGATTATGCGTTTGATACCCCGTTTGGGTTTCAACCGGATATTCCGGGGACGCTGGCTGGATATTCTTCTCACCCATGCTGCTCCTGCGGGAATTCACGACCGGGAAGATCCATGTCATCACGGATTTGAAAGCTTCCTGTGGTTCATGAGATGGTTCAAACCCCGTTATCTTATACACGGTCATGTACATTTGTATGATATTAATGCCCCGCGAGTTTCTGTATACAATGATACAACTATTATCAATGCCTACAATCATATCGTTTTTGATTTGGAGAAAGGAATGTCAGAAAACCCGTTTATAGAAAGTCAGGCTGATAGTGATTTTTCCAGGGCAAAACAGAAAGCCTGGATTCACTCCATCAAATCCGTAATCAATCCGGAAGCCGGACAACTGCTCTCATTTCATGATGTTAAAAGCCTGCTGAAACCTGACAGAGAAAAATATCTCGGGATGAAAACCGTACCCATCGAGAATATTACCGGCAGCGAAGATCGATATCAGGACTTCAACCGGCATTTCTTCCCCAGAAAAGAACATCTCCGCCAACGATGGATGAGTATCGACCGGGCCTATCTGTCTGATATCAACCTGCCGCCGATAAAACTTCTGAAGCTCGGAGACATGTACTTTGTAAGGGACGGAAATCACCGGGTGTCTGTGGCTCTTACCCAGGGTGTCTACGCAATTGATGCGGAAGTTATTGAGCTCAGCTCGGAAATTACAGTTAAAAAAAATGCAACCAGAAATGATATATTAAAAGCTGTACTCGCTTATGAGAGACGTTCAATCCTGGAACAAACCGAACTCGACCGCATCATACCTGTAGAAATGATTGAATTTACCGCCCCGGGACGATGGCATGAGATTCTCAATCATATCGAGGGTCATAAATACTTTATCAATATGGGCTCAGAAAAGGAGATTCCTTTTGAGGATGCGGCCCGCTCCTGGTACAACAACTTATACACGCCCATTATCGAACTCATCAGAGAAGAACGTCTTCTCACAAGGTTTCCCAGGCGTACCGAAGCCGATCTTTACATTTGGATAATAAAACACTGGCACAGCCTTAAAGAAAAGTACGGTCCTGAATATCCTCTGGATAAGGCCGCATCGGAGTTTTCTGCTGCACACGGGAAGGGATTCTTTTCAAGATGGGGTAAAATAATAAAAAAACTATTCGGTATCTGAATGAACGGTCTCGGGTAAAAAGGGGTATGGCCCGAGACGGAAACCTCCTGAAGTATCTTCCAATGTAATCCACAGTTCCCACCATAAGGCTTTCCCGGCAGTAACTCTGCTGCCGTCACTTACCCTCTGAATATCCAGGGGAGAAAACTTCTCATCCCGCAATATCAGCATTCCCCAATCGTGTTCACCTTTCAGATGCAGTACATCATCCACAATGGAAACTTCAGGCCATTCCACATCCTCAATTGCGGGACGATCCGGATCCGGACGTAAAGTAAGTTCATCACTTCTTCCGGCCAGATCCTCCAGTCTGAAAGTATAGAGAGCATCGGGGAGCCGGGAACCTTCAAGCGGGATAATACCGGGAAGTCCCTGCCACGCCACTCCGGAAACAGTCTCAGTAATCCACTCATCTTTCGGGAATCGCCAGATAAATCCGGTACTGCCGGCGGTGGCAGTGAGCATTGAAAGGTCTTCATAACCGTCGGGATCGCTGATGCGCAGGGAAACCGACAACTCTTCGTAACGGTGCATACCATCATCACGATACAGTACACGCCATTCCATTTCATCGATAACCGGAGCCGTACCGCTGCAGGAAATCATCAACAATACGGCAGCGGCAGAAATTGCAATTATGATATATGAGATTCTTAAACTATTCACATTACAATCCGGCTGTCACCATCAGCCGAACGGGTTAAGGTGCCCTTTGATTCAAGAATGGAAAGAACTTCCAATGTTCGGGTTCTGCTGCCTCCCAGGCATTCCCGGGCACCGGCCATGGTGATTCCATCACCCTTTTTCCGCCCATCCATAAGCCGGTTTCCCAGCGATTCCAGAGCTTCCGGAGAAAGCCAGATACTCTCCCCGCCGCTGACGTAACCGGAACGCAGAAGAACCTCCAGGGCCGCTCTGTCAGATTCACCGTTTATGGAACGTACCCTTACACCCTCTTCCCCCGCATCCTTAATCTTCTTCAGCCAGCCCCGGTGATAAGGTGAAAGCGGAGGATCCCCCACAGGAAAAAACCACCCGTTGCGAACTTCCAGGGTTCCTTTTCCGCACATATCCCCAACCAGGGATAGAACAAGGTTTTCCGGATAATCCGGAATCCGAAGAAGCCTCTTATCGGCTCCGCCGGGGCGGGAAACAATTTTCAGTATTTTACGCTCCAGTACCTTCTGCCGGTCCTGAAGAATCAGCCAGGAATCCATCAGCCGGGCACCCTCCCAGCTATTCTTATAAAACATCTGAGGTATCTCTACAAAACCCCGGACATGGAGAATACGGCCGTAGATTTCAACCGCTTCGGGGTGGGGATCGGGACGGCGGCGGGCCATATTGTTCAGTTTCCGGCGTTCATCCTGAGAGGGCATACCCGGCCAGACTACAGTGAACTTCCGGGGAACCCGATTCGCACCCAGGATAGTAAGTACCGCACCGGGGAACATGGGAAAAGGTTTGGGAAATTGGATGGAGAGGAATGAGCCTTCAAGGTGAAAGCTCCCCCGTCCGATAAACCGTTCCCTGTTGAAATCCGGGCAAAGACCGCCTCTGACTATTTCAGTTTCCAAAGGTACGGGCTTCCCATCGGGAAGAAGCAGGGCCTCCCGTGTTTCAGTTACAGGCCATTTTGAGGAAATTATCATCCCGCCGGCAAAAAGAGAGGAACGGGCAATACCCTTGATTCTCAACCGGTAATCTTCACCGTTTTTTACGACAGACTTTATTTTAACCGGCTTGAAACCCGGGATAAACTGAAAATCAGCCCCTTCTTCAAGTCCCCCGGCAATGGATTCACAAACAATTTCAGTTAATTTTCCGCTGCCTCGGGATTCAACCTTCAATATACGGAAACCGGGAATTACAAGCATTAAGCCACCTGCTTTTTGTTAGTTGAATATTATTATAGAAGGTTGCCCGGGAAGTCACAATTCAAGGAGTCAAAGACATACAAAATCGGGTAAACTTCTTTTATGCACTCATCGGAGAACATTAAATTGGCAATCTTTCTCGGAAATCCCGGAAAACAATACGCCCGAACCCGGCATAATGCGGCTCAAATGCTCCTGAATGCTCTGCCGGAAGCCGCCGGACTCATCTGGCGGGAAAAATTTCATGGAAAGGTTGCCGAGTATACCCGGGGAGAGAACCGATGCAGGTTTCTCATTCCTGAAACCTTCATGAATAATTCCGGAAAATCGGTCTCGGCAGCTGTTGGGTTTTACAAAATAGATATGAAAAATCTTCTTGTTATTCATGACGACCTTGAACTTCCTTTCGGAGAATACGCCCTTCGCTTCGGCGGTGGACTTGCGGGGCATAACGGTCTCAAGTCCATCAGGGACAACCTGGGGGATACCGATTTCTGCCGGCTGCGGCTGGGTATAGGACGTCCTGCCCGGGGTTCGGTTCATTCCTGGGTACTCGGCCGTTTCAGCCCCGATGAGGAAGCCGTACTGCCTCTTATTCTTAACCATGCCGCCGATAAACTCAGCCGGGTACTCAATGGTATGGAATCTGTTCAAAAGGGTGCAGAACCGGTTAAAGTTCTAATCCGATGAAGAATACTCCCCGCATTAATCATTTTGCTTCGGCAAAAGATGCCTCGGACGCTGCAGCCCGCTATATCCTGGAGACAATAAAAACCGCCCTGAAAGAAAAAAAACGGTTATCAGTGGTTCTTCCGGGAGGATCGGCTCCGAAAAAACTGAACGCCTCCATCATCTCACTATCAGGAGATATGGATACAAGCCGTATTGACTGGTTTTTCGGAGATGAAAGGGCCGTCGACCCAAAGAGCCCCGACAGCAATTACCGTATGCAGATGGAAACACTGCTTGAACCGCTGAATATACAACCGGAGCATATCCACCGCATCCCCGGAGAGCTGGGAGCATCCCGGGCCGCCGGGGAATACAATCTGCTGTTGGCAGACTATTTCTCAGGACCACCTGCCTTTGATTTAATTCTTCTGGGACTGGGACCGGATGGTCATACGGCAAGTCTTTTTCCAGGCTCCGAAGCACTTAGTACTGAAGATGTTCCTGTAGTTGGAACCGGCACCGCCCCGCTGAAACCTCATGTGGAGAGGGTTACTCTCACTTTCCCGGCAATTAACACCGCCGGAAACGTGATTTTCTTTACCGGCCGTACCGGTAAGGAAACTATCATTGAGCATCTTTGCTCCGCCGCCGATGATTCCCCGGGGAAAAAAATCTACCCTTTTGAATCGGTCAAGCCGGAGTTCGGTCCGGCTATATGGTTTGTTTACAGGAATAACTCATGAAAGAAAAACCGGGAATAGAACCAATCAGTCCAGAGAAACGTTTGAATATACTCAAAAAGGCCTCCTGGGCAGGTATTATCGGGAACCTGTTACTTTCCACTCTGAAAATCACCGCCGGGCTCATCTCCAGTTCCCTGGCAGTAGTCGGGGACGGGATTGACAGCCTGAGTGATGTGGTTACCTCCATGGTGACTCTTTATGCGGCTAAAGCCGGGGCAGTACCTCCGGACCCTGAACATCCCTGGGGACACGGCAGGGTGGAAACAATTGCGACAAAGACTCTCTCTCTGGTGATTATCATGGCCGGTCTGCAGCTTCTCACCATGACTGTCAGAAAAATTACCGGTGGGGAGATTTCCGATATCCCGGGGAAGTTTGCTTTGCTTGCCAGTGGAGTCTCCATTATCGGAAAATCAGTACTGGCGACATATAAATTTCATGCCGGTCGTGTTACCGAAAGCCGGATGATGAATGCCGATGCCATCAACATGCGTAACGACATTTTACTGTCTTTTGCCGTATTGCTGGGAGTGTTCTTCACCCGTATTCTCCATCTGCCCATTCTTGATGTTACCGCCGGATTTGCCGTAAGTATCTGGATTATAGTTTCTGGAATAAAGG
This sequence comes from Spirochaetota bacterium, assembly GCA_003644105.1. Lineage (GTDB taxonomy): Bacteria > Spirochaetota > Spirochaetia > DSM-2461 > DSM-2461 > UBA2779. The sequence goes on from QNBK01000008.1 coordinate 12,284, forward strand.
TTTTTCTGAATACCAACACCGAGTTGATGGACAGTATTGATGATAAAAATGTCTATTGCGATGTTTTTCAAGCAGCTGAAATGATCCAGGGGATTTCAAATCCTCACAGGGTTAGAATCCGTGGTCTCAATTCACTATATGTTATCGATATGGATGTGGAAGTGGACGGTAATTTAAGCGTTACCGAGGCTCACAGTCTGGCCTGCAGTCTTGAAGTGGAGATACGCAATCGAATCAAAAAAGTGTATGACATCATGGTGCATATAGAACCGGCGGGAGTGCCTGATCATCTGGAGGGATATGGGCTGGTACCGGATGATATAAGAAGAAACGGATCTAACAGTATTAAATAACCACTGATAACCAAACCCCTCCACCGGGGACTTGATTATCTGAGGGGCATTCCGTTAAGTTGTTTACGGATATTTCATCTGGAGGTAACATATGGCTTACGTCATTAACAAAGAAGATTGCGTCAATTGCGGCGCTTGTGAACCCGAATGCCCCGTTGAGGCGATCAGCGAACAGGGTGATGTACGGGTAATCGATCCCGATCTGTGCACAAGCTGCGGCGCCTGTGTCGAGGTATGTCCCACCGATTGTATCGTGGCTGACTGACAAAACCCATTTCATCATTCAAACCGCCGTTCATCCGGCGGTTTTTTAATCCCGGACGAGGCCTGCAGCACTCCCATTTACCGCTTATCCATTCTATCATCCATACCATGCAGTTCAAACCTGAAGCAATAATAGAGCGGGCCGCCATGTACCGCGGAATCAGAGATTATTTTGATAACTGCGGATATCTGGAAGTTGACACACCTCTTCTGACAGACAGCCCGATTCCTGAGTCCCATATTGAACTGTTCCAGACCCGCAAGGTACGGCCTGATGGAACTTCATACCCCCTTTATCTTGTACCATCTCCTGAAATCTGGCTGAAAATGGCTCTGGCCTCAGGCTCTTCTTCCCTCTTTCAGATCGGCCGCTGTTTCAGAAACGGTGAGCAGATGGATAAGTGGCATCGAAATGAGTTCACCATGCTCGAATGGTACGGTGTAGATAAAACGTCCGGGGATAATCTGCTCGTGATGCAGGAGATAATCAAGGTTACGTTACATGCGGTGAACTCTGAAGCCGGGGAAGAAGTTTCAGGCAATATACGGGAAATCAGTATGGATGAAGCCTTCCGGGAATTTGCGGGGTTTTCACTGGAATCGGCGCTGGAAGAGTCCGGTCTGTCCGGAATAAACCGGACATCACCCGGCTATCCTGCATCTCTTGCGGATATTACTGAGTTTTTTCGAAGCCGACTGAAAGAAAAGAATCTACCTTCGGGAGATATTGATAGGGAAAGCGCCGATGATCTGTTTCACCGCTTATTTCTCACCCTTGTGGAAGACGCCCTTCCTGCAGACCGTCCTCTGGCTCTCACCCATTGGCCTGCATTTATCCCTACTCTGGCACGGGGTATTCCAGATACACCCTGGGCGGATCGATGGGAGCTGTATATCAGAGGCGTTGAAGTAGCCAACTGCTACGGTGAGGAGACCGGTGAGGAGCTGTTAAAAAACTACTGGGAAAATGAGTCACCGGAAAAACCCGATCCTGATTTCCGATGGCCGCAGCTCATTGGCCGGGGGATGCCTTCCTGCTCGGGTACGGCTGTGGGGCTGGATCGGCTGCTGGCCCTTGTCCGGGGGGATGACAGCCTCAAGGGGCTGGACCTTTTCCCGATCCATGATAATATGCCCCGATAATTTAAAGCAGAACAAACAAACAGGGAAAAAATATGGGAATGATTAAAGCGGGCGCCATCGCCAAAGGTACCTACCTTTTAGAAAAAAATGAACCTTTCATTGTCGCTGAACGTGAATTTGTCAATCCGGGAAAGGGCTCTGCATTTGTAAGGCTCAAATTGAAAAATCTGCGCTCAGCTGCGGTACTCAAGATAACTCATAAAAGCCAGGATAACTGTGAAGAAATCGATGTGGATGAAGTGGAATGCCAGTTCCTTTACTCTGATGGAACACTTTTCCATTTTATGGACACTGCCACTTTCGACCAATTCGAAGTTCCCATAAAAACCCATGAGAACGCCCGGTTTTATATGCTTGAAGGTGAAACCTTCAAGCTCACCCGGTGGAATGACGAGACTCTCGATATCCGCCTGCCTCCTAAAAAAGACCTCCTTGTAGCCGAGGCTGAAGAAGCTGTAAAAGGCGATACGGTTACCGGGGCTACAAAATATGTGATAACTGAAACCAACCTGAAGGTTAAAGTTCCCATTTTCATCAAACAAGGTGAAAAAATCCGGGTGAATGTGGAATCAGGTGAATATCAGGAGCGTATCAACGACTGATTTCGTTAACCGGCAGACCGTCTGCCGGTTTTCCGGGGAAGAAATAATACTGGATCTTTCCCTGGGACTCTTCAGCAGTGCGGGTGTCGATGCCGGCTCCCTGCTTCTTTTAAAAACTATTGCAAAAAAAATTGACCTCGGAAAACTCTCCTCAATCCTGGATGTGGGCTGCGGTGTCGGGACCCTGGGTTTATCACTGGCAAAACGCTGCCCTGACGCCGAAGTTTTTATGGTGGACCGGGACGAACTTGCCGTGGATTTCACCCGGCACAATGCGGATCTTAACCGGCTTAAAAATATCAGGACCGCTTCCAGACTTATGCTTGAAGGCCCGCATTCGGGCTCCTACGATTTGATTCTTTCGAATTTTCCCGCCAAGGCCGGTGCTCCGGTGCTCCGGGACTATCTGAACCGTTCATTGCCCCTCCTGAAACCCCAGGGAACCGCCGTCATTGTGATTGTCTATACTCTGGCAAAGCTCTGCAGGGAGCTCATTACAGAAGAAGGCGGCGAGATTGTCCATGTGGATGCCTCTAAACAACATACGGTATTCCACTACAGATCGGCGGCAAACCACGATGCAGATAGCGCTGATAACAAAAGCCTTCTGCAGCCCTACATCCGGAATTCAGACGAATTTAAAATCAAGCGTACCCGGTATAATCTGGATACGGTATGGAACATCAGCGATTTTGACACCCTCTCCTGGCGGCTGAAGCTCATGGGCGAGTTAATCAACCGGGAACCCCGGTACGGGGTGATGGTATTCTGGTCTCCCGGGCAGGGCCATCTTCCTCTTGCGGTCTGTCGGCAGAAGGGAGCCCGACCTGAAAAAGTAATACTCACCGGCAGGGACAGACTGGAGCTGCTTATCAGCGCCCATAACCTGAAAGCCATGGGGACCGACTTGCCTCTTGAGATACGCCCTCTGGCCGATCCGGGAATGGAAGGCTGTTTTGGAGAAAAGAAATCGGCAGACCTGCTGATAACCGATCTGAGTCCGGTACCCCGGACGGACTGGAGCAGTTCATTGAAGGATGAAGCGGCAAAGGTTCTGAAGACTGGTGGGGTCTGGGGTATTGCAGGCCGCAGTGCCGATGTGGCTGTGCTGACAAAAGTCTCCAGGGGATGGACAACTCTTGAGGACAAACGAACCCGGGGATGGCGGGCGGTGGTTTACCGGAAGAACTAATCCTGGCAGCCTGTCGGGCTTAAGCAATTCCGGATCTATTTTTGATCTTTTTCCTCATTTCAGCGTTGCTCAATCGTTGGATATTATTCATATCCTCCTTATTCGCGCCTTGAACTAAGAAAAATCTTCAAAAATCGCCTCGAAAGCCCCAAGTCCGACAGGCTGCTACTCTTCTCCGATTTCAGTTGTATCCGGAATGTGTTTCTCAGCAGCCGCGGAGACCGAAACCTCAGGGCGCAAGAGGTCAATTGAACTACTATCCTGCTGATGCACGACAATCTGAGAAAACGGGATTTCAATATTGTGAGCCGCGAAGGTCCGCCAGATTTCCAGGTTGGTCCAGCTCATGGCATCAGCCCGGGTACCCACATCATGTATCCACGTGCGAAGCTGCATGCTGATTCCCGAAGACGCAAAAGTTTTCACCCTCACAAGAATCTCCGAATTACTCTGCAGCCAGGGATTCCTTGAAGCAACAGCTTTAAGAAGCTCAATCACTTCATCAAGGTCTGAATTGTAGGAAACATCCACCTCATTTACAATAACAACCCGGCGATCCTTGTAACTGTAATTATGAATTGTACCCCCGGTGAGCTGGCGGTTGGGGATTATGAGCGTTTCATTCTCAAAGGTAATCAGTTCGGTGTTCATCAGCCGAATATGCCTGATGTTCCCATCGTACTCTCCCACACGAATACGGTCACCTTCCTTCACCAGACCCATACTTATCAGAGTAATCCCGGCAAAAAAATCGGCAATTATGGACTGGAGGCCGAAACCGATACCGATACCGAGAACCCCGAAGAGTACTCCGACGGCCGAAAGATCGATTCCGATAATAGACATCCCGAAAATAAAAACCAGCACCATGGCCGCATACCGCAACAACCGGCCGAGGGAAAAGGATTGCTCTGCATCCAGACCGAAGCGGTTAAGAGAACGGGATTCCAGACTGGCGGAAACAAGTTTCCCTGTCCAGGAGGCTACGGCAATAACCGGAATAAACAGCAACAGGGTGATAACAGAGATTTGAGTTTTCCCGCTTGTAAAGAATGGCTTATTAAGAATACTGAAAAAATGACCCAGACCTCCATAGGCCCGGGCACCCATGAGGGAAACAATAGATAGCATTATCCCGATAAAAACTACAGTTCTGAGGATTCTCCGGGTCCACAGCAGTATTCTTCTCTGCCTCTTCTCCTCTTTAACGTACCGTTTTGTCAATCGGCGTATAAGAAGAGAAAGAAGAAAAGCGCCAAGAAAAAAACCGGCTGCCGGAAGGGCAAATCGCAGCAGAAAATCAAGGAGACTGAACGGAAGGGTGATATTTCCGACACTGAGGGGACTGCTGAGCCATTGTTTCATCAGACAATCCTATCTCAATTGTCGTTTTCCAGCCAGAGAACCTGCCATGGTGTCATCTCCACACAGCCTTCTTTCACTGGAATATCAACATCTTCATAAATATCATGAATGCTCTGATATCCGGAGAACTCGGAAGGAAGTTCGATTCTCTGATTTTCTGAGGAGACAGACTGGAGACAGAGTACCCCCCGGCCGTCGGAGGAAGTGCGTATCAACCCGAAGATTGATGGTCCGATATCCAGAATCTTCTGGGCAGCGGCGGGATGAAAGGCCCTGTGTGAGCTGCGTGCCTTCAGCAGGAGGGAGTAACCGTTAAAAATCATAGACCGAAGGCTTGAAGGATCGTCAAGCTCTGTATTGAGCTGAGCAAGAGAAAGTTTTTCTCTGTTGATTGTCCGATTCGCACCGGTGAGACCGACACCTTCTTTCCAGTTCCCGGAACCCAAGAGACTGTGGATGTAGATTCCCGGCATTCCGGCCATGGAAAGCATGACAGCCTGGGAAGAGAGAAACTTTGCTGCCCTGAGACTATCCGACAGAGTTTTTTCTGCAATGGCGTCCCTGTAACTGATGTTCAGCTCGTAGGGTATTTCTCCTGCGGGAGTCGCCTTGTAACTGATAAGCCCACCCCGGCCTTTAACGGCGGTAATCAGGGCTTCAATTTCTTCGTCGCTCAAATATCCTCTGGCAGGGAGCACACCTACACCATCATGGGATGCCAGAAAATTAAAGAAGGTGAAGTCGGGATTCGGCTCCGGCAGTGTCTGTGCCCAGGATGTAAGCTTTGAGGCATCCCCCCGTATGTAGGCGTCCATTGTCAGAGGGGGCAGGGTGAACTGATAAACCATATGAGCCTCATCAGTGCCATTTCCGAAATAGGAGATATTTTCCTTATGGGGAACATTAGTTTCGGTTATCAGGATAACTCCGGGAGCAGTCTCAGCCAGTACCAGACGGAAGAGCTTCACCATCTCATGGGTTTTGGGATGATGCATGCAGCTGGTACCGATTTCTTTCCAGAGAAAACCGATGGCATCAAGACGTATGATGCGGACACCCTTCCCGACATAGTCGAGGAGTATGTCTATGAATTCCAGAAAGACATCAGGGTTTGCAAAATTGAGATCTACCTGATCGTCACTGAAAGTTGTCCATACCTGTTTTTTCTCTCCATTTACCTCAAACTCATGGAGCAGAGGAAGGGCCCTTGGGCGGAATACCGCCGTTAAATCCGTACCGGGTTCCACTGTAATAAAGAAATTCTGATACTTGGGCACACCCGCTAAAAATTGCTTGAACCAGGTTCCTTTGGCACTGCAGTGATTCAGCACAAGATCGGCCATCAGGCGGAAACGGCTCCCGATAGCCGAAATATCAGTCCAGCTGCCCCAGTCGGGGTTTACCTCCCGGTAATCCATTACCGAAAAACCATCATCCGAGGAATAAGGGGAGAACGGCAGTATGTGAATACCGGATATTACTCCGTTAAGGTGTTGATCGGCGAAATCTTTTAAAGCGGCCAGGGGAACCATCTCCGGAGATTGGATGTTATCCCCGTAACTTATCATAACAGCATCACCCTCATCGGCAGGAACTCCCCCGTCAGGGAATCCTGGAATCTCAGGCAGGGTTTTACGCCATTTCTCAATTGTTTTATTCAGCCTTCTGGATGTGGCAAGTCCGGATTTCTGCCCATAGATGTATTCCAATTTAGTTCTGATGCGGTCGTCCATTATCATCCTCCGTATTCCATATAAGACAAGCATAAAAGTTCAGCCCTGAAAATTCCCGGTATTACATAAAATAAAGCTTTAAATCAACCAGAATCGCCAACTCATGAGTATCAGAAGAATGAATCCGGCGATGAATTTGTAAGCTATGGCTACTGATTTACCAAGAACCGCACCGATACCGGCTTTACCGCTCTCAGCTGCAGTTCGCCGGGAAAACAGGTATTCAAAAGCAAAGGTTAAGGCAAAACATCCGATAAAAACACCGGCAATAGAACCTGTTACCGGCAGCACCGCGGTACCCAGAACGGCTCCGGCAAATCCTCCGATTACAGCTCCAGCCATCCCGGCACGGGAAGATCCGTATTTCTTTGCCCCCATGAAGCCTGTCAGCTGATCCACTACCTCGCCGGAAGCTGCTATGAGAAGAAAGACTGTAAACCAGCCCCAGGTGAAGCTCTCTCCATTACCGGCAATCACTGCAATAAGCGCAGCAACAACCGGTATAAAATTTCCGGGAAGGCCTAAAACTCCCAACAGAACCCCGGCAACAGAAAGGGCTAAAAGCAGTATTTCCAGGCCGGTATTGTTCAATCCGTCATCGACCTCGGGTCGAGAACGTATACATTCTCCTCACCTGCCGCGACAACCAGCGGCCCCAGTCCCACGGGTCTGACTCTGGAGAACTCCCCGAGCTGAAACTCTCCGATTTGAGCCCCGCTGTCCGGATTGAGTATGGAAATGGTTCCATCATCTCTGCAAAGATAAAGAACTCCATTAATAATCTGCGGTGGTGCTGAGACTGCTGAGACAGGGGGAAACAAGTTCTCTCCATTCCTGAGGTTCAGTGCATAAAGGACACCGTCTCCATAGAGAAAAACACCGTTGTTACTGAAAACTGCATCGGTGTGAACCCGGACTGAACCACTTTCCTTCAGTTTGTGATCCCAGATAACTTCACCCTGATGAAGATTAACTGCAGTTACGTTTCCCCGGCGTCCGGAAAATACCGCGATATTCCCCCTGATGGCCGGAGCCTGTCCGATAGGCTGAGATGACGCGGTTGAAATACTGCGGGTTACAGATTTGGAAACCGGATCTATGTACAGAAGGGACCCGCGCTGATCGGCTAGAATAATCTGATTGTTCCAGACTGCAGGGGTCATGCGGGAGCCGCCGGGGATATTGATGCTGTCAACTATCTTACCTGTCTCAGGACCGTTATTGGGGTTGAGGTATATCAGTGCACTGTCCGAGGGAAGGATGAGGTACTTGTTCCATGCGAGAACCCGTCTTCCGAAGAGGTTGGCCTGGTCGCCGGTTAATTCACGCCTCGCAAGTATGCTTCCATCTGAGATGTTGATGATGGCAAGTTCGGCATTCCCGATCAGGTAAACCCGGTTACCGGAAATTACCGGAGTAACATTTTCTGCATTCCGGTTCCTTGTGGCCCTTGTCCAGAGTATTCTCCCGTTTCTGTCGACGGCATATACTGTCCCCCCTCCAGTAGCACCAATGGCAACAGTTCCGTTGGATACAAGGGATCCGACCGCCGGGACTGCATTTATTCGGGACTTACGGAGAATAGGCCTGGGTTCAAGAGTCACATGCAGAGGCGGCGCCTGGGCACTCAGGGAAACGGTCCGGGTAAAATCCTCATACCCCGGACGTTCCACTTTGAGAAGCAGCCGCTCCCCTGTATCTCCCTCATACTCACCGGAGCCTGATCCCAGACGGCTGCCATTAATGAAAACCGCGGCATCAGAGGGCTCGGCTGTAATTTGAAAAACAACCTTATCAGGAACATTATCGGATCGGGTGTCAGCAGCCGGTGATATAGCAACCGGTGATAACGTAGCCGGTAGAACAGCTGAAACCTGAGTCTCAATCGCCGCAGCTCCCGATTCGGCATTATCATCATTCTCTGACGGTATTGGCGGTTCTTCAAAGTCAAGATTCACCTGGGATTCGCTGCCGGCTGTTAAAACTTTTTCCAAGCGGCGCCCGTCGGGGCTTACTCCCAGTATGGAAACTTCCGAGCCTTTGACAAGAACTATGGAGGCAGCACCCTGTCCCGCAGGCCTGTTGTTTATATAGAGACTCGTTTCCGGAGGATCTGCAGTGACAGAGAGCGTCACAAACTCCGGGAGAGCGCTGGATTCTTCACCCCCCGATTTATAACCGACAGCCAGAATATCAGGCGTTTCGGCTTCCAGAACATCCGCATTCACCACCTCGATGGCAACGGGATCCGGTAGGGGTACTTCGGTTACAATACCCCTGATTCTTGATTCAAGTTCTTTTAATTGAGAGTCCTCTATTTCAGAGTTATTGTTCCCAGAGTTCTGATAGTCTGTTAAAACCTGCTCTACTTCAGCCAGGGTATCCGAAGTGATAACAATCTCCTTGTCTGCTGTTACCAAGGGCATCAAGTTACGGATATCTGTCAGATTGATATTGAAAATACCCGTATCACTGACCACCTCAGCCATTGACGGCGGTGATACAGATACCGCACCATCTGCCACTGCAATTGTCACAGAACCCCTATCATCCGCCCTGATAAGAAACTCTGTTCCCCTGACGGCACAAACCGCTCCGGGAACGTTAACTTCGAATCCATCCTGGTTTGTCAAATGACGTATTTTTGCAATGATCGATCCAAACCCAAGGAATCCTGAAACCTGTTCGCTGTCTTCTTTCAAATCCGCCGTGTCCAGCCGGTATAACGAATTAGACTGTATACGCAGTACACCGAGATTTCCAAACTGCAGTTCAACATATCCGTCGGTTCCGGTTTTAAGCTCATCCCCGATATTAATAAAATCACCAATTTCCGGTTCTCTATCCCCCTCGGATCCGGAAAGGACAACCTCACCGGTGAGAAAGGTTACCAGAGCCTGGAACGACTCTGCCGAAGGTGTAAGGTCTGAAGATGCAGTCTTTGGAACTGCAGCCTCATCGGCAGCATTAACCCTGGGTTCTGTTGTTTTTTCATCAGCCTGCCGGCCGCAGGAAGAAAGAAAAAAAACAAATAACAGTGAAAAAATAATTTCGAATTTTATGGAGGAATCCATCATGTCGTCACCTCGGCCTTTACTGATGTATACTGTTTATTATAGCACTTAATACCTTTGGAATCGCCTGGAATAGCAGATTATTCGAATTCCTTGACGCTTCTGAATATTCGTTTATTCTTAAGGGTACGAAAAAGCAATACACCGGAGGTATTCTTCACATGAAATCCAGGCACATCGGTTTTATATCTTTCCGCCTCGCCGGAACCGACGGCGTATCCTTGGAAACAGCAAAATGGGCTACGGTATTGGAACAAGCCGGATTTAAAAGCTATTTCATGGCCGGAGAGCTGGATACCCCTCCGGAAAGGTCTTTTCTGGAAGAAAAGCTCCATTTCCAACATCCCGAAATAAAGGAAATATACAACGATAGCTTTGACAGCACCATAAGACCTGCAGTTCTGACATCCAGGATTCATGAGATGAGACATTACCTTAAAGCCAGAATATACGAGTTCATCAAGCGTTTTGAAATAGACCTTATTGTTCCGCAGAATGCCCTGACTATCCCGCTGAACATCCCACTCGGGTTGGCTCTGACAGAAATCATTGCGGAAACAGGAATGCCGGTGATTGCCCACCACCATGATTTTTTCTGGGAGAGAAAGCGGTTCCTGCGCAACTGTGTATACGACTACATCAATATGTGCTTTCCCCCTCACCTACCCAATGTGGAACATGTTGTTATTAATTCTTCCGCTAAAAATCAGCTGGCATTGAGAACCGGAATATCCTCCACTCTCATACCCAATGTAATGAATTTTGAGCTGGGCCCTCCACCTCAGGACGAATATATTTCCAATGTCCGCTCAGATCTCGGGGTTGCTGAAGATGAACTATTTGTACTTCAGCCAACCCGTGTAGTTCAGAGAAAGGGTATTGAACATGCTATTGAACTGGTAGCCCGAATGGACAGAAAAGCCGTGCTTGTTATTTCCCACGCCTCGGGAGATGAGGGGTATGAGTATCAGATGCGTGTCCGGGAATATGCGGATATGATGAAAATTCGGGCCCTGTTCGTCGATGATATAATTCAGGAAGAACGGGGCACCACCGAAAACGGCCGCAAAATATACACATTGGAAGATATTTACCCCCATGCAGATCTGGTAACATACCCTTCCCTGATCGAGGGTTTCGGGAATGCCTTTCTGGAGACCATCTGGTTCAGAAAGCCCATTATGGTGAATAACTATTCCATTTATGCGACGGATATACGCCCAAAAGGCTTCAGGGTTATCGAGATGGATAATTTTATTTCACAAGGTACCATAAAAACCGCCAACGAGGTTCTCAGCAACCGGAAACTGGCCAGGGAAATGGCTGAAGTCAACTATGCACTGGGACTTCAGTATTACTCTTACAGTGTCCTTAAAAATCAGCTCCGAGCGGTTTTAACACGCCATTGGGGTGACCTCAGGATGGATTCGACTTCATGAGAATTGCACTATTCCATTACCATCTCAAACCCGGTGGCGTAACAGATGTAATTATCTATTCCATTCGTGCATTACTTTCCCGAATGGGTAAACTGGATGAAATCCGACTTGTAACCGGTAATAAAGAGAATACTGAGATTGTTCTTGAAACAGTTAGAGCAGGATTCAATCGGCAGGTTGCTGATAAAGTGAGATTGGATGTTCTGGAAGAAATCGGCTACACGGAGGAGGGACATAGCCCCGATCCTGATCAACTTAAAGCAAGACTTCTCGCCCGGTATGATGAAGATACTCTGTGGTGGGTGCATAACTATCATCTGGGCAAAAACCCGGAATTTACCGCGGCATTGATGAGTATTGCAAATTCCGGAAGCCGGAAGATGCTGTTCCATATTCATGATTTTCCGGAGTGTGGAAGACCCGGGAACCTCAAACGCCTGAACTCGGTTCTCAAGCATCCGCCCTACCCTTCAGGATCCGGAATCCGATATGCCGTTATCAACGAAAGAGACCGCCGGATTCTTTCAGATGCCGGTATGGAGGAATCCGTTTCTCTGCTTACAAATCCAGTACCCCTTTTGCCCAATGCCCCGGGAAATCCCGAAGGAATGAGAAAGGCCCTGGAGGAGCTCTGCGCAAAAGACAATCCCGGTTATATCCCCGGAGCACCCATCCTGCTTTATCCTGTCAGAGCAATAAGGCGTAAGAATATTATTGAGGCCGCTATACTGGCCAAACTACTTGATGAACCGGCAAATCTGATTGTTACATTACCTGGTGTTTCTGCACAGGAAAAAGAATACTCAAGGATTGTGGAAAGTGCCTTTAAAAGCGGCCTGATACCCGGTATCTGGTGCCCCGAGGCAACTGGTGATGAGAGACTGAGTTACCGTCAGCTTGCATCCTCCTGCGATGCAGTTATTTCCACCTCTGTTCAGGAGGGTTTCGGATATTTATTTATAAATGCCCTGCATTGGCAAAAACCTCTGCTGGCCAGGTATCTGGATATTCTTGACGGTATTCTGAACCTGTTCGGGGACTACCCCAGACGTTTCTGGGCCGATTTTCGTATACCGGCAACTGAGGAGCTCAAAATCAAAACCCAGGAAGCCTATCAGGAAAAAATCAGGAATATGGAGCCGAATCTTTCGGATAAAGCCATAAAATCCATGAATTCCGCCGTATCAAAAATTGCAGCAGGAGGTGGAATAGATATCTCATACCTCAAGGTTGAGGATCAGCTGGATGCATTGAAGCTGGCAGGGAACAATCCTGAATGGCTTGTAAAAGCAAAGCTTCTCAACCGGGAGTTACTGGATTCTGCCGGGCGGACTCTGAAAGCCAGAGCTCCTCAGATGGATAGAACGATAGAAGCTCATTTTGGAGAAGCTTCTTTTGTAAGGAACTTCAACGAGATACTTTCAAGCTTCGGAACAAAAACGCCATCCCCTTCACCGGATAAAGTAAGAGAATCCGTGGAAAAATCCTTTGGACGGATTGATTACCTGCGCCTTCTTTACGATGACTGATCGGATTTGGACTTCATGTTGCTGAACAGCTGACTGAATAGGTTGCTGATACCCCGCTTTTGATTGCTGTAATCCTTTCCTGTGAAGGATGAGACATCCTCATCCTGACCGACAATCAGCAGGACATCATCAATATTTAGCCGGTATTCAGGTCTGAAAAACTGATACTCACCCTGCCCCGCCCTGCGGAAGGCGATTACATTAATACCCAGGGACTTTCTGATTTCAACTTCAGTTAGGGTATGACCAACCAGGTTTTCCGGTACACCGGTTTCGGCAATTACCAATCCACCGGAAATTGGCAGATAATTAAATAGCAAATCCGATACGAGCAGCGGCGTTACACGCTTGGCAGCCTCAAGATTCGGGAAAATCACATGATCCGCCCCTACTATTGAAAGGATTTCCCCATGCTGATCCGTTTCAGCTTTAACGATGATATTTGAAACTCCCAGCTTGCTTAAATATTTGGTAACAAGTATAGAAGCTTCAATCTTATCCCCGAGATCGATAACCACAGCATCAATATCCCCGGGGATTAGGCGTGTTACAATTTCTTCGTTGATAACATCGGCAATGTAAGCCGCAGTAACACTATTTTTAAAATATTCAATAATCTCCGGATCCTTATCTATGAGAATAATCTCACAATCCATGAGAATCAGTTCCTCCAGTATCCTTTTACCGAATGAACTTACCCCGATAAGCGCGTATTGTTTCATCCTATCATTACCTCCCCTTTCGGGTATTCTATCAAAGCATCAGCCCTATCCCGTGCCCTGCGTATTACCAGTGAAAACAATCCAACTCGGCCGGCAAACATTGTCGCGGCAATTATCATTTTACCGGTAAATGATAATTCTGATGTGATACCCATGGACAATCCCACGGTTCCCATAGCCGAGACACTCTCAAAAACCAGTTCAGAAGCTGTAAAATCACTTGAATGGGTATATTCAACAATCCCAAGTAAAAGGATACTGACGAACAGCAGTGAAATAGCCTTCAAAAAAAACATTGCAGCCTTGCTGACATCCGCCGATGCGATACGCCGGTGAAGAAAACGAATATCACCTCTCTCATTAACACCTCGGAACAAAACAATAAAAAGTATAAACGCTGTGGTTACTTTAATGCCTCCCGCAGTAGAACCCGATCCCCCGCCAATCAGCATCAATACCAGAATTAACCACCTGGATGTCATGGATAGGCTTGCCTGATCAACTGTGTTGAAACCAGCCGTCCGGGTGGTAATAGATTGGAACAGGGCTGCAAGTATGCGTTCTCCCAAGGGAAGACTGGAAAATGCGGCTGTGGTATCAAGAAGAAGGAATCCTGCAAATCCAATGAAAATTAAGACAGGTACGGCCAGAAGCATAATTCTTGTATGAAACAGAAGAGGCCGTCTCCAGTCCGTGAATTTTCCTTTCAGATCACGCATCACCACAAATCCGATACCACCAACAACAATCAGTCCCATCAGTGTGAGATTCACCAGCAGATTGGAGCGATACGGTACCATCCCATCACTGAACAAAGAGAAACCCGCATTACAAAACGCAGAAACTGAATGAAATATCCCTTCAAAAATCGGAGCTTCAGTACCAACTCTGGAGAAACTGAGGGTAAGGAGCATTGCACCGATCAATTCAACCAGCAATGTAGTACTCAGGATGCTTTTTATAATCTGCCGCCCCCGGGACATCTGTTCGGCAACAAAAGAATCATGAAGCATTTTACTGTTCTTCAGCGAAATTCTCATCTTTGGAAGAAAAAGATAAAGCATTCCGAAGGTAACGATACCAAGACCTCCTGCCTGTATAAGCAGCAGAATAATCACCTGCCCGAATCGGCTCCAGAGAGATGTATCAATTGTAATCAGACCAGTAACACAAGTTGCAGATACCGCAGTAAAAAAAGCATCTACAACCGGTACATGGGCTACTCCCCCGGCACCACTCCAACTGATGCGAAAACTCAATAAAAGAGTACCGGTAAGTATCAGTCCTATAAAGTAAGAATAAAGAATAGTTCTTTCAGAATACCGAAATTGATGCTTAATCCTCATAGACCTCTTCAGAATAACCTGATGCCGGGTGTTCTGCCCAGTAGAAACTGCTGTCTTGACAGTAATCCCATACTCACTGATAGTAAACGAATATAAATTTTAACCACTGAAACCCTCAATTCTGAATTGAGCTTAGGAGAAGAGACATGTTACATGAACCTGCGGCCCGTGAGGAGGCAGAAGATTTTGCTGCTGAATACAAAACAAAACTTGGCCTTCGAATG